>JAQYWN010000513.1 GCA_029379265.1 Rhizonema sp. NSF051 | reverse complement strand
TATTTTGATATAGAGTAATTAATCTTAAACTTTCTTAAGCAATAATGCTTAGTATGCTTAATAATGTTTAAGGAGGAAGCAGCGGTATGACTACAGGAGACGAAAATTTTTCAGAATTCGAGGCGGAAGAACTAGAAATTGTTGAAAAGGCTGCTAGGCGGAAAGAAGAAGTTGAGAAGCAACGACGTCCTTGGCTTGTACCCTTCTTGGTAGGGACTGCTTTGGGAGTTGCAAGTGCTACTGGCGGAATACGTGTATTTAGCAATCATCCCTCAGATGAGTCTTTAGCAAAAGGAAATAAATCGTCACAAAAAGTTATGTCGGCCATGACTGTCACCCTCGCCACAGCAGAAACGACTCGTATTGGACGTATTCTCAACGCCACAGGAACTGTACAGGCAAGTAATTTGACTCCAGTTTTACCTCAAACCAACGGCTTACTCATCAAAAAAATCCTTGTAAATGTGGGTGCTTCTGTCAAAGCCGGTCAAATTATGGCGGTGCTGGATGATTCGCTGTTGCAAGATCAAATTAGGCAAGCAAAAGCTGATGTCGCCTCAAAACAGGCGGATGTCGCCGCAAAACAAGCAGATTTAGCATCTAAGCAAGGATCTGTGGCATCAAGTCAGGCAACTGTGTCATCTAATCAGGCGATCGTCCAGCAAAGACAAGCTGACTTGGCTCAAGCTAGGGCAAAGTTAAAAGATGCGGAAATTAATTTGCGGCGCAATCGACAACTCGTTGACCAAGGAGCCATTAGTCGTCAACAATCAGATACGGCTGAAACTAATCAGGCAACAGCACTGGAGGCAATACACCAAAGCGAAGCGAATATTCGTAGCGCCGAAGCCAATGTCAAAAGCACTCAAGCAAGTGTCAGTAGCGCTATGGCAGCAGTTCAAAGTGCTCAAGCAAGTGTCAGTAGCGCTATGGCGGCTGTGCAAAGCTATCAAGCTAAGGTACAACAATTGAAAACTCAACTGGGACAAACGGCGGTTCGCGCACCTGTTTCTGGAATTGTGGCCGAGAAACTGGCAAGAATAGGCGATATAACTGGTGTGGCACCGCAAACCCAGGTAGGAACAGTTGTTGGTGGTACGCAAAAGCTGTTTTCCATAATTCAGGATCAAAAGCTGCAATTACAGGCACTCGTACCGGAAATTCAACTGCCAGATGTCCAAGTTGGTGCCACTGTGCAAATTACGAACGATGCTGATGAGCGCGTAAGCTTACAAGGACGAGTCAGCGAAATAGAACCGGTGGTTAATCAGCAAAGGCGTGAAGCAACGGTAAAAATTGATATACCGCCGACAAGCTTATTAAAACCAGGAATGTTTGCCCGTGCCGCGATCGCCATCGGTTCGGTTACAGGCGTGGCTGTACCCCAGAAAGCAGTACTGCCTCAACCTGACGGAAGTGCAATTGTCTTTGTACTAAGAAGCGCAGACTCAGTTCGCGCCCAGAAAGTAGAGGTGGGAGAATCAATCATTGGCCGCAGAGTGGAAATCAAAAGCGGTTTGAAAGTAGGCTCGCGCGTAGTTGTTAATGGTGCTGGATATCTCCACGATGGTGACACAGTGCGAATAGCCAGTACCGATGCGCTTAATTAAAAATTAAGAAGGCTGGAAACTAATAACCACCAACCACCCAATAACAATTAACAATTAACATGTCTTTTAATATCTCAGCTTGGTCGATCAAAAAACCTGTTCCCACAATAGTGATATTTTTAATTTTGACAATAGTGGGTTGGTTCTCCTTCATGAGTTTGGGGATTGATACCAATCCAAATATTGATGTACCAACAGTATCAGTTACAGTAACACAACCAGGAGCAGGTCCTGCGGAACTTGAATTCCAAGTGACCAAGAAAATTGAAGATGCGATCGCTGGTTTGGGTAATATTGACGAACTCCGTTCGACGGTAAGTGATGGCAATTCGACAACGACGATTACCTTTATTTTGGGGACAAACACTGATCGCGCTACGAATGATGTTCGTAATGCTGTATCGCAAATTCGTCAAAACCTTCCCCAAGATATTAACGATCCGATTGTACAACGTGTAGAATTTTCTGGAGGTCCAATCTTAACCTACGCGCTCCGATCTGACGATCGACCGGTTGAGGAATTGAGTTACCTCGTTGATCAAACCATCAGCCGCGCTTTATTGGCTGTGAGGGGAGTGGCACAAGTTAAGCGTGTGGGGGGGGTGGATCGAGAAATCCGTATCAACCTAAATCCAGATCGTTTGCAGGCATTGGGTATTACTGCTACCCAAGTCAATGACCAAATTCGCGCTCTTAATATTAACTTACCAGGAGGACGTGCGAAAGTTGGCGGTAGCGAACAAACTATCCGAACCCTTGGAAGCGCTAAAAGTGTAAATGTTTTAAGAACATACGAAATTGTCCTTCCTAAAGGCGGTTCGGTACCCAATACTGCTCGGTTAAGGAAATAAAGTAGGCTGAAACCCTTGAAATATCGTTGTCTATCATAATTAAAAAGGGCTTAACCGAGCAGTATTGGTTCGGTACCTTTGTCCAGTTTGGGAACAGTAGAGGATAGCTTTGCTGAAGTGCGACAAACAGCACGCTTGGACAATCATCCGGTGGTGGCGTTTCAGGTGTTGCGGAGTACTGGCAGCGTCTTGGTGACAGTGGAAGAAGGTGTAAAGGCGGCCGTAGCAGAACTGCAAAAAACTTTACCTTCCGATGTAAAGCTAGAATTAATTTTTACCAGAGCCACCTTTGTCCATCAATCGTACGAAAGTACAATTCATGAATTGCTCCAAGCCTCAGTGCTGGCAGTGATTGTGATCTTAGTGTTTTTACGAAATTGGAGAGCCACATTAATTACAGCAGTAGCATTACCGCTATCGATAATTCCTACTTTTGCCGTGCAGCAAGCGTTGGGTTATACCCTAAATAACATGACTTTGTTGGGATTAGCGCTGGCGGTAGGTAACTTGGTGGATGATGCCGTGGTGGAAATTGAAAACATGGAACGGCACATGGCGATGGGTAAATCAGCTTGGGAAGCGGCTTTTGACTCGTCAGACGAAGTCGCTTTGGCTGTTATGGCAAGTTCGGCGACGATTGTGGCTGTATTTCTACCTGTTGCCTTTATGGGCGGTATTCCTGGTCAGTTTTTCCAACCTTTTGGTGTCACTGTTGCCGTCTCCACAATTTTCTCCACCTTCGTGGCACGAATGGTGACACCGATGATGGGTGCCTATTTACTTAAGGATCACCATGTGGGGAAAGAGAACACAGAAACACGGGGACATGAGGATGCATCTCCCCCTCGGAAGCGGCGTTTTCAACCCTACACATCTCTCCTAAAGTGGGCGTTACGTCACAGGTTGACAACCTTGGGTATTTCCTTTGGTTTCTTCATTGCCAGTTTGATGTTGATTCCCTATATCCCTAAGGGGTTGGTTGATGGTGGTGACGTTGGGATTTCGGGTGTAAGTGTTGAACTAGCCCCTGGTTCTACCATAGAAGATACTACCAAGGTGGTGACACAGTTGACCGATATCCTCCGGAAAAAGTCGGATGTTGTCTCTGTATTGGCAACAGAAGATGTAAATACTGCGACACTCACCGTTAAACTCAAGCCTAAAGAAGAACGGAAAATATCTCAAGATGAGTTTGAACATCTAGTCCGTCCAGAGTTTGCACAAGTTCCGGGAGCAAGAATCAGTTTCCAAAGTTCTGGCTCGGTGGGTGGTGGAAAGGATTTGTCAATACTTCTGCGGAGTGAAAATCCGGCAGCACTCAATCAAGCGGCGATCGCTGTAGAGAAGCAGATGAGGACGTTACCGGGATTGGTGGAAGTGTCTTCCTCTGCCAGCTTGGTGAAACCAGAAATTGTCGTCGTTCCCAACCCGCAACGGGCAGCAGATTTAGGCGTGACAGTACAATCAATTGCCCGAACAGCATCTCTAGCGACAATCGGAGACAACGATGCGAATTTAGCGAAATATAATTTGAGCGATCGCCAAATACCAATTCGCGTGCAGATCAATCCAAAAGCCAATGAGAATATCACCACAATCGAAAATCTCCAAGTTCCCACTCAAGATGGCAACCTAGTTCCCCTTGTAGCGGTGGCAGATATTCGCTATGGCAGTGGTCCTGCAACTATAAACCGCTATGATCGCTCCCGTCAAGTTTCTTTAGAAGCAAACTTGCAAGGTATATCCTTAGGCAATGCACTCACTGCAGTGAAACAACTCCCCGCCATGCAAAACTTACCGCCAGGAGTCACATTGCAAAACTCTGGTGACGCCAAAATTATGGCAGAGATTTTCAGTCGCTTCGGTACGGCACTGGGATTAGCGGTGATGAGTATTTATGCTATCCTCGTCCTTTTATATAATAATTTCCTTTATCCCTTGGCAATTATGGCAGCTTTGCCGTTTTGTTTAGGTGGTGCCTTAGCAGCATTAATGGTGGCACAAAAAGCTTTGGGAATTTATGCCTTGATTGGGATCGTGCTGTTGTTGGGGATCGTGACAAAAAACTCAATTCTCTTAGTTGATTATGCAATGGTGAACATCCAACAAGGTAAACCCCAACGTCGAGCACTGGTAGAAGCTGGGGTGTCGCGTTTGCGTCCAATTATGATGACTTCTTTGGCGACGATTGCCGGTATCGTTCCGCTCGCTTTGGGACTTGGTGCTGGCGCTGAAGTTCGCCAACCAATGGGTATTGCAATTACAGGGGGTTTCACAACCTCTACTCTGCTGACTTTGGTAGTCGTGCCAGTCATATTCAGCTACATCGACAACTTCCAAACTTGGATTATGAATATCTTTCAACAAGTTAGTGGTAGGCAGAACCAGGTTGTTGAGGAGATTGTGGTTAGTCGGTCACATACAGAAGAACCACCATACTCAATTAGAAAATAATGCTATAATAATAGTTAGCCATATTTTGGCTAATCTCTTGAGCGCGGGTGTAATTCAGTGGTAGAATTTTTGCTTCCCATGCAAATTGTCGTGGGTTCGAGTCCCATCGCCCGCTTTATTTGTTGCACGTTGTCAAATTGTTTGTCAATGTTGAGATATCGTTGTGCGTAGTCACAAATCATAGTACTTCGGAGATCATGTCAGTTTGAATATTTATCATTGCAGGGGGAGTAGGGGAAGCGAATTGTATCAAGATTTTCGGGAAATGGTATTAGCGGTTTCCCTAACACTCCTGTACCTGCAATAGCTACCGTTGTAGGATTATTGGCATGGAGCGGTTCAACTTCTTCCTCTAATTATCAATGGTTTTCCGGAATTAATATAATTGAGAGTGTATAAAATACAGCAACTCAAAATAGGTCGTGAACAATGTTGTATTTTGTAGAGTGGACAATAGTTAACAATAAATATAAATCTGAGTTAGGGGGCATTGCTCTATAGCTTAAATTTCACGCTTTTAAAGCGGACAAAAATATTTACATAATAAACTATTGCCAGATGAGGCTTTCTGAGTTTATTTTGTATAAATGACTTTGTCTGATTACTTATTTATTTTTACTTAAGTAACTTATGCGTAATCTAGTTAAAAGCAAGTGTAGTTATTCAGTGTTTTTAATGAATTAGCTAAACTTATGTTTATCTCAAGTCAATTGTTAACCCTTAACGGTCGAAACGCAGTATTCACGAATTATTTTATAATTGCCATACCACCGAAATCGCCACTCGGAATTAAAATCAAAAAAGCTAGAGTACTTGCAAGCTATCTAGCAACTCTGAATGGTTGCATTATTCCTACCGCGCTGTACTAGTACAATGCGGCGGAAATAAAGATACCGTCTTAAACGGTTAAAAGTCTTGTATTTCCGGCTTTGTGAATCTTGAATTTCTCATAGTGCGAATTCCGCGTAGCGGTGTTCGTAAATTTAAGAGAAATATGAGAGCTTCAGCCATAACTTTCAACGACTTCTCCGTATTAGTCAACTGAAGAAACTTGCAAGACAAAGACTTTTAATGATATCTTAGGTATAATAGCCAACTCAAAAAAGACCTAGAGAATATACTTAATGTCCTAGTAC
>JAQYWN010000512.1 GCA_029379265.1 Rhizonema sp. NSF051 | reverse complement strand
TCCAGCCGTTCAAAAGCCAGTTGAAGCAACCGCTCCAGCCGCTCAAAAGACAGCTGAGGAAACCAACGTACGCGTTCAAATCCAATCTGCCGAAATCGCGACCTACATTCAAGAGCGAACTGAGGAAATCACCTCATTAATACAACAACGGTGTTTGTGGCAGTTTCACTCGCGCTCATGGGATAGGGAAGAAAACATCCATGGTGTTCTCGGTCAGGCTGCTAAAATCTTGACTGGGGAACAGGTGGTTCTGGAAAACCTGATTGATCGCGCTTTTTATGCAGATGCAAAACTCCTTGTGGCTGACCTGAATAAAAAGTTCCAATGGTTAGGTACGATGGAGAACGCACAAAAGAAAACACTACTGGATTGTGTTAAAATCAGACTGATGGGTATTGTGATCACTAACTCCCGGAATGGTGAATTGCATCATTCGCTCTATTAAAGCAGTTAGACATCTAGAAAAATGTGTAAGGGCGAACAGTTCTTCGCCCCTACCAAGGGTTTTAACGAACTCGTTATGTTTCACCTGATGTCTACCGAACCGCCAATTCAATCAAATGATAGGCGTTGCTTAACTGGAGTCTGAAATAGAGTCTTATTCTACTGTTTGCGTTGGTGCAGCCAAGATTCCAGAAACTTTCCTACTAATTACGGAGCGATCGCACACAGTTTTACAGAGAAACATCTCGTTTACTTTTCGACACATGAGAGAACATTCTCTGTAATCTATGCCAATAGCTGATACCATTTCACGATAAATGCCTGATACAAATGATTTATCTCCTCTTTGTGCCTATTATTCTACAGCTTGCAGGCCGCCTATTTGTATCAACCTTAAAGTGAAATGGTATAACTTCTTGGCCCTTGTAGAGCGAAGCACGAACGCTCACTCGCAGGCATCGCTCTATTTCCTAAAGCTCCAAAAGATAATTCATGTCTTTAAAGAGCAACTTCAAACAAAATCACGAGTTTTTATACCACATAGGAGTAAATACCATGTCTGTCATCGTCAAACAGAAAGAACGGAGCGGAGTTATCAATCCAATTTTTACTTGTCAGCCGGCAGGTGCCGAGTATGCGGCCATCGGAGTAAAAGATTGTATCCCCCTCGTGCATGGCGGTCAGGGATGTAGTATGTTTGTTCGGCTCCTCTTTTCGCAGCATTTGAAGGAAAATTTTGATATTGCTTCTTCTTCGCTTCATGAAAATAGCGCTGTCCTTGGAGGACAGCCACGTATTGAGGAAGCCGTAAAGACGCTAGTAGCACGATATCCCGATGTACGGATTATTCCAATTATTACAACTTGTTCAACCGAGACGATTGGGGACGACGTCGAAGGAACGATTAACAAGCTCAACCGTCAGTTAAAGAAAGACTATCCTGATCGCCAGGTTATGCTGGTTGCTGTGCATACTCCCAGTTACAAAGGCAGTCAAGTTACTGGCTATAATGTTGGCGTACATGCAATTATTTCTAGCTTGGCAAAAAAAGGCGAACCAAATGGTAAGTTGAACATCATTACCGGGTGGCTGAACCCTGGAGATGTCACGGAAGTTAAGCGCGTCTTAGAACAGATGGATGTTCCCGGAAACATCTTGATGGATACAGAAACTTTCGATGCGCCCACCATGCCCGATAAGAACAGTTTTGCCTTTGGCAATACAACTATCGAAGACATCGCTGATTCTGCCAATGCATTGGGAACCATTGCCTTGTGTAAATATGAAGGGGGTAGCTCGGCTGAATTTTTAAACGAGAAGTTTAAGGTTCCCGCGATTATTGGTCCAACACCGATTGGGATCAAAAACACCGACATCTGGCTGAAAAATATCAGCCAATTGACTGGCAAACCAATACCAGAATCTTTAGTCAGAGAACGGGGGAAAGCTATCGATGCGATCGCCGATCTCGCGCATATGTTCTTTGCCAACAAGAAAGTGGCTATTTACGGAGATCCCGATTTAGTCATTGGTCTGGCCGAGTTTTGCTTGGAATGTGAGTTAGAGCCAGTGCTGCTGTTGTTGGGGGATGATAACAAGGCTTGTGCAAAAGACCCCAGAATTGCGGCTCTGGAGAGCATCTCACCTACCGACATCGAAGTCATCTCGAATGCAGACCTCTGGGAACTAGAGCGTCGCATCAAAGATGGATCTCTCAAAATTGACTTGATTATGGGTCATTCTAAGGGTCGATACATTGCCATTGATAATAAGATTCCAATGGTTCGGGTAGGCTTCCCCACCTTTGACCGTGCAGGTCTGTGGAAAAATCCAGTGATTAGCTATAAAGGTGCAGAATGGCTAGCAGACACCATTGCCAACGCATTGTTTGCAGATATGGAGTACAAGCTTGATCGCGAGTGGATTTTAAACGTTTGGTAATCGGCTGAAGAGATTATCTCTGAGATTCCCGACTTCTTAAAGAAGTCGGGAATCTAATCACCCACTCTATAAAAGCTTACGAAAGACAAAGAGAGCTATCATGACAGCAACAGGTATAGATAAGAATGTCGTATTCTACGGCCATTTAAGCGAACTCTATCGTTTGGCAAAAGAGGGTAAGATAAAAACCAGCTTACAAGGTAGTCATACCCGACCCTGCAAATTCTGGACAGCAACAAAAATTTTAAGTGGGATTAAAAATGCGATCGTCATTTCTCATGGTCCCAGTGGTTGTGCCTACGGTGTAAAGCGGGCTTACAAGCTGACCAATAGCCGCAATAGTGGTTCTGCTTATGAACCTGTGGTGACAACCAACATGAGTGAGAAGTCGGTGGTTTTTGGTGGTGAAAAAGAATTAAAAGGCGCAATTCGAGAAGTCGATCAAAAATACAATCCTGATGCGATCATTGTTGCAACGAGTTGCGCGTCCGGAATTATTGGGGACTGTGTTGATGACGTAGTCAATAAGGCACGCACCGAAATCAATTCTGAGATCATGACGATACACTGTGAAGGATTTGCAGGAGAGTATCGCAGTGGATTTGATATCGTATTTCGGCAAATTGTAGACTTTATGGAGCCGCCAACTCCAGAACGGAAAGCACAACTAGCGGATGCCGTCAATATTGTGGGTGCAAAAATGGGCCCAGAAAGGACGGAAGTAGAAACTGATGTTAAGGAACTCGTCCGACTAATCGAAGAAATGGGAGCACGAGTTCACAGCGTCATTGCTGGTGACTGTACTTTAGAGGAACTCAAGCAAGCACCGAGTGCAGCAGTCAACTGTACCTTATGTTTGGATCTTGGTTATACCATTGGTAAGGCCATGTCAGACAAGTTTGGTACTCCCTTGAACTCTACGATCCTTCCCTATGGAATCAGAGCCACAGAAAAATGGCTCGAAGGGGCTGCTAAATATTTAGGCAAGGAAGAACAAGCAAATGCCTTGATGGAAAGGGAATATGCTGCAATTAAGACAGAATTTGAAGAAGCTAAGAAATATATTGAAGGGAAGTTAGCAATTATCGAAGGACATGACGCTATCAAGTGCTTGTCCCTTGCCCACATGTTAGATCGTGATTTTGGGATGCGTGTGGTAATCTATAACTTCCATCCCTGGAGTACCGAAGCACGAGAAACGAGCGTAGACTACTTGTTGGAGACCGGGTTAGACCCAGAAATCCTGATTACGAAGGGGACGCTTGCCTTTGGTAAGTACGAGTCCATGAAACAAACAGAAGATGAATTGCTAGATTTTATTGGTGGTCTTGATCAGGATTCGGTCGTATACTTTGGTTCTTCCTTGAGTTTCCCTCATATTCCCGTCGTCGATTTAAATGCTATCTTAAATCGTCCCAGATTCGGCTATCGCGGAGCCTTGAAGGTGGCAAAGTGTATTAAAACAGCACTCCAATATGGCTTTAGACCTCGCAGTGCATTAACAAAGCAAATGGTATTCCCTAAGAGTTCTGGGCTAGCATCTGCTCAATCGCTGACAGGAAAATTAGCTCAAGATTTGCCCGACTGTACTGTATATGCAGAGAAGAGACGGGGAAAATGTATGAACGAGTTATGAGTTATGAGTTATGAGTAAGATAGTCTATCACCATGAGAAAACGTGCATTAGGGAAAACACTGAAATACCGTATTCAGTGTTACATATTTTACTTATAAGTCATTCCTCATCACTCATCACTCATCACTCATTACTCATTACTCATTAAAGAACAGGAGGGAAAATGTCTGCTGGACTAACTTTTGAAAATTGTGACCATAGTAAAGATCCTGTTGTTGGTTGTGCCCTTGAAGGTATTGCAACTACGGTTGCTGGCATTAAAGATGTCAGTATTGTGATTCATTCTCCACAAGGTTGCGCGTCTACTGTCGCAGCTGGATATGATAACCATGAGGTTGATTTCACCAAGCGGAAAATAGGTTGTACTCGTCTTTTTGAGTCAGACATCGTGATGGGAGCGTCTGAGAAACTCAAAGGTATGATTAAAGAGGCGGATAAATCTTTTGATGCTAAGGTGATGTTTGTCGTTGGTACTTGTGCGGCAGATATTATTGGTGAAGATATTCAAGGATTGTGCCATGAGATTCAGCCAGATGTCAAAGCTAAACTCGTTCCTTTACTTGCCGGTGGGTTTAGAGGCAATGCTTATGATGGCTTGAACATGGGTTTAGAGGCAATACTTCCTTTCATCAAAAAAAGGCCGACCAAGAGAAGGGGCAGGAAGCCGAGGATTGTAAATATCATTGCCCCACAGGCGAATTTGAATCCTACTTGGTGGGCTGATTTGAAGTGGATAACCGATACATTAAAGTCTTTAAAGATCAAAGTTCAGACTGTACTTTCCCACAATACCTCATTTGAAGAACTGGAGCAAGCTGGTCAGGCAACCGCTAATATTCTTCTCAGTCATGATGTTGGGTATAAGTTTGCTCGAAAAATGCAACACACCCATGACATCCCCCTGATCCTTGATGATATACCTTTACCAGTGGGTGTCAAAAACACGACTCGATGGTTGAACGCATTGGCAGCACATTTCAACATCGAGGAAAAAGTGGAACCACTGATAAAACAAGGCGAAGAAATGGTTGTAGATACACTTCGCCGACGAGCATTGATGATTATTCCCCGTTATCGTAACTGTAGAGTGGCTGTATCTACTGATGGGACGCTGGGCATTGGACTGGTGAGAATGCTGTTTGAAGAATTAGAGATGATTCCTGAAGTATTATTATTTCGCTCGGCAATGCCTGATTCTCGCTCAGTTTTAGAACGAGAACTACATAGCCTTGGTCTTACTGCTCGTATAGCATATTCTGCCGATGGATATCAGATTAAACAGGCATTAGAAGAGTCTGGTGTTGATGCTGTGATTGGTTCAGCATGGGAAAAATACATGGCAGAGGAATTGGGAATCCAAATTGCTTTTGATGTCTTCAGTCCAACCAACAGAGAAACTTATCTTGACAAGCCATATTTTGGCTATGAAGGAATGATCAATCTCATGGAAGTGTTTGCAAACGATTGGGAAAGAGCTTTTCGTTCAAAAGAGATTCGTTGGACATAGAGCAGTGTTCTGTCTCATACCATTTCTGTATGAAAACTCATCTGTAGTCCTCTCAAATCATCGGGGGGACTACAAGGGGGTTGACAAACGGAATCAGTATATCGGCAATAAAAAACTAGACTATGTAACGAAATGTAAACTTGTCAGATTTCGTTCGTAGTTGCTAAGAAATAAATCTAGCAACTACGAACTTATTGCCTGCGCCGATCTACTTAGAAGATAATGAGTGTTTAAAAAACTTCAAATCGGCTTCAAATCAAAGCTTTTATTTATAACTAAGTAAGTCGTCATAAATAAATGGAAGTTTGTAGTAAGCGCTTCAGCGCTTAGAATAACTTCTTATCCCGAACTATTAAAATGATCTAGCGATCGCTTTCATTTCTCAACATACTCGTGTAGGCAAGTGGCAGGAATTCTGGCAACGCCTGAAGAAACATATTAGAATTTTCCGCTCATCTTTTCAACCATCATATCATGTGCGGTTGATGAGTCACTGAAGAGGCAGAGGGGCAGGGGGAAGGGGG
>JAQYWN010000051.1 GCA_029379265.1 Rhizonema sp. NSF051 | reverse complement strand
GGGGATGCAGGGGATGCAGGGGGAGAGAAAAAGGCTTAACTGAACCGTATTGCCTTTAAAGAGGGTAATGAGTTTTAAAAAGAAAAGGGTTGAGTTACCTTTTACACCTTTACACCTCGAATTTATTCAGAGAATACTATAATTTGTGCAAATCATTTGAGTTAAACCAAACTATGACCATCACAATCGCACATTTAGGACCTCCTGGCACCTATACAGAGCAAGCAGCTATTTTTTATCTTAATCAGCTGACAAAAAGTACTGGAGTTGAAGCTATCTTATGTCCCTATCCTAGCATCGCCCAAACATTGCGAGCCGTAGATGCCAATTCTGCACAGCTCGCTGTTGTACCTGTGGAAAATTCTATTGAAGGAAGTGTGACGATGACTCTAGACACACTCTGGCTGCTCAATAATTTACAAATTCAGATGGGTTTAGTCATGCCAATCGCCCACATGTTAGTTTCTTGTGCTGCCAGCTTAGAAGACATCAAAATAGTTTATTCTCACCCTCAAGCTCTATCACAATGCCAAGGATGGTTGGAGCAATTTCTTCCCACTGTAGAGCTGATTCCAACTAAGTCTACAACTGAAGCGCTGCTCAAACTACAGTATAACCTAACAACTGCGGCTATCTCATCTCAAAGAGCAGCGCAACTATATAATCTACCTATATTAGCCAGTGGCATTAACGATTATGCAGAAAACTTTACTCGCTTCTGGGTCGTAAGTCAGACTCATAAAGCTTTCACCCTACAGACTGATTTCAAAAAAGCCAGTTACTCTTCGCTCGCATTCAGTCTACCAGCCAATTTACCAGGTGCGCTGGTGAAAGCGTTACAAGTTTTTGCCCATCTAGATATAAATCTCAGCCGTATTGAATCACGCCCGACAAAGCGATCTTTAGGAGAATACTTATTTTTCATTGACGCGGAGGCTGATGTCTCAGAACCGCAAATGCAATCTGCAATAGCCGAATTAAGCGAGCGTACAGAATTATTAAAAATATTTGGTAGCTACAATGTTTTACAGTTTAGTTAGGGGAAGGTCCCGAAGTTCTGAAGACAGGAAGCTGCCGCAATCTTACGAATAATGTTGCACGCAACTGGTTCTGAGTTACTCCTCACTCATAACTTTTGATTGAAGGTGTCTTTGAGAACAGTACGAGCAGCTAGATTATTACGAGTAGAAGTCAATATTTCTGCTTCTCTCTCCAAGCGAGTCACAGTATCTTGCATTTCTAGTAAAGCCTGCTGTTCTGCGGCTACACCGTAGAGGTTACTTGCCACCCAGTAAGATAGTTCGATTGGCAGATCTGGTAAATCTTCTGGTAGTTCGATGTTTTGTTCGGTTAATTTGACTGAGAGACGCACCACATCTCGCAGTATTTGTTCTACCGTAGTAGCCAATGGTCGCAAATCCTTCGTTGGCGGTTGATCTTCAATCCACTCGACTAAGGCAACGCGGTAGGGCTTTTCGCGAATATATTCCAGAACGCGAAACCTTTGCTGTCCTAATGTCCACATTTTCATTCTGTCATCTGTCAACCGCTGGTAATGAATAATTTCCGCACAGCAGCCAACGTTAGCAATCGTGCCTTTTACCGGATCTACCATCAACACTCCAAACCTGCGATCGCTCTCCAATATTGTATTCATCATCATTCTGTAGCGCAATTCAAAGATATGCAGTGGTAATGGTCTTGTTGGAAACAAAACCACTTCTGATAATGGGAACAGAGGTAGTTCGCGAACTGCAATTTTAGAATAGGATGTCATTTTTGCCTTGGTATAAATTTAATCTTTAATATTTATTATGCTGTAAGTATTTAGCCATTAGTGCTTTTCGCTTAGCTTTGAATGGATTCATGTAAACTTTCTCCTTGAAGCGCATCTGTTAAAAGTCTTATAGCTGATCGCTTAGGGCTGAATACTTACATAGCTGTTATGCTTAGCGTTCCTTTATTCTATCATCTTGTTTTGCTGCAAAGAAAAAGCCCTGAGACATATTTCTTCAGGGCAGAGTTAGTTGTTAGTTGTTAATGGCTATAGGTTTAATCTATAAAACTTGTCGTCCGGTGAAAAACAGAGCATGAAATTCGGGACTACAGTTGTCTGTTGTTAGTAATGTATGACCCATAACCATTGGGCAATAACCACTCTTCAATAACTGTTACAGTTTTACTTCAATATCTACACCTGATGGTAAGTCTAGTTTCATCAAGGCATCTATAGTTTTAGAAGAAGGCTGATAGATGTCTATAATTCGACGATGGGTGCGTGTTTCAAAATGTTCCCGCGAATCTTTATCCACATGAGGCGATCGCAACACACAGTAAATCCGACGTTTTGTGGGTAGAGGAATTGGTCCTATCGCTGTGGCATTTGTCCGGTTAGCTGTGTCTACAATCTTCTCGCAAGATGTATCGAGTAAACGTCGGTCAAAAGCCTGTAAGCGAATTCTAATCTTTTGCTGCTGTAGCGTTGCCATTTTTAATTTTCCTGGTTCTGATGAGTTATGAGTTGGTGAAGAAGTTACCGTTGTTAGTTGTTAATAATTAGTAGAACAAATAAAGATTAACAAGCAACAATTAACAACTTACCTATTTGCCTAAAAAAGCAGAGATGTATTGTACCACCTCTGCTCGATCTATTGTTCACTCTCGCGCGTGACTACTTGACTATTTTGGCAACGACGCCGGCACCAATAGTGCGACCACCTTCGCGGATAGCGAAGCGCATTCCTTGTTCAATGGCGATCGGGTTAATCAGTTCCACTGTCATCTTGATCCTGTCTCCTGGCATCACCATTTCAGCTTCACTACCATCATCAGCAGTGAAGCTTGTGATAGTACCAGTTACGTCGGTTGTCCGAACATAGAACTGAGGACGGTAACCAGGGAAGAAGGGAGTCTTGCGACCGCCTTCCTTTTCAGTCAACACGTAGA
This sequence comes from Rhizonema sp. NSF051, assembly GCA_029379265.1. Classification (GTDB taxonomy): domain Bacteria; phylum Cyanobacteriota; class Cyanobacteriia; order Cyanobacteriales; family Nostocaceae; genus Rhizonema. The sequence goes on along the minus strand of JAQYWN010000051.1, from coordinate 15,191 downwards.
CTTCGCCTTCAAATTGGGTATGTGGTTTAATAGAACCTGGCTTAGCGATGACCATACCACGTTCGATATCAGCTTTTTGCAAACCACGCAGTAGGATACCAGCGTTATCCCCTGCCATACCTTCATCAAGGCTCTTCTTGAACATCTCGATACCAGTCACTGTTGTAGAGCGGGTAGCTTTAATGCCCACTAGTTCTACGTTGTCACCGATTTTGACTTTCCCGCGTTCAATCCGACCTGTAGCTACTGTACCCCGACCTGTGATCGAGAACACATCTTCTACAGCCATCAGGAAGGGCTTATCGATGTCGCGTTCTGGTGTGGGGATGTAGCTGTCTACAGCATCCATCAAATCATAGATTTTATCTACCCACTTATCTTCACCGCGTGGTGTTTTGGGACTAGCAGTCATTTTTTGCAATGCCTGTAGACCAGAACCTATGACTACTGGAATATCGTCACCGGCGAATTCATAGCTTGACAGCAGATCTCTGACTTCCAATTCCACGAGTTCCAGGAGTTCTGCGTCATCCACCATGTCTTCCTTGTTCAAGAAGACGACCAGGTTAGGTACACCCACTTGCTTTGCCAGCAGGATGTGTTCTCTTGTTTGAGGCATGGGACCATCAGCAGCAGAAACTACCAGAATGGCACCATCCATTTGAGCCGCACCTGTGATCATATTCTTCACATAGTCAGCGTGCCCTGGGCAGTCCACATGAGCATAATGCCGATTACTGGTTTCATACTCAACGTGAGCGGTATTGATAGTAATACCCCGTGCCTTTTCTTCTGGTGCGTTATCGATTTGATCGTAGCCCTTAGCCACAGCTTGACCTAAAGCGGCCAAGGTCATGGTAATAGCTGCTGTTAACGTAGTTTTCCCATGATCGACGTGGCCAATCGTACCAATGTTAACGTGGGGTTTATTCCTTTCAAACTTTGCGCGTGCCATGAATTGTTTTGTCCTTTGTCAAGTATCCTTTGTCCAGTGTCAAGTGTCCTTTGTCAAGTGTCCTTTATCTAGTGTCAAGAGTCCAACGGTTAGCATCATTTGTGCAATGTATTTACCAATGAAGAATAACGAATAACTCATGACTCATGACTTATAACAAATGACTAATGAGCGTTCCCTTTACTTTTAGCGATAATTGCCTCAGCCACATTGCGAGGCACCTCATCGTAGTTACTAAACTCCATCGTGAAAATGCCTCGACCTTGGGTCTTGGAGCGGATATCAGTAGCGTAGCCAAACATTTCTGCCAATGGAACTTTAGCAGTTACTTTAGCAAGACCCTGCTCAGATCCCATCCCCTCAATTTGCCCACGACGGGAATTGAGGTCGCCCATAACATCCCCAAGGTAGTTTTCAGGAACTTCCACTTCAACTTTCATCATAGGTTCTAACAGGACAGGTGAAGCTTTCATCACTGCTTCTTTCATCGCCATTGAACCAGCAATTTTAAAAGCCATTTCTGAAGAGTCTACATCATGGTAAGACCCATCAATGAGCGTTGCTTTAACGTCAATGAGCGGATATCCTGCTATAACCCCCGATTCACAGCTTTCTTTCATTCCTGCTTCTGCTGGCGAGATGTACTCTTTAGGTACGACACCACCAACAATTTTGGAGACGAATTCAAAACCGCTTCCAGGTTGTCCTGGCTCCAAGTCAATCACAACGTGACCGTACTGACCTTTACCGCCACTCTGACGGATAAACTTACCTTCTACTCTGTTGACTTGCTTGCGGATTGTTTCGCGGTAAGCGACTTGTGGTGCACCAACATTCGCTTCCACTTTGAATTCTCGTAACATCCGATCAACCAGAATTTCCAGGTGTAACTCTCCCATGCCTGCAATCACAGTTTGGTTAGTTTCTGGATCGACATGAACACGGAAGGTGGGATCTTCTTCTGAGAGAGATTGTAGAGCCTTGGATAGCTTATCCATGTCGTTCTTGGTTTTGGGTTCAACCGCCACCGAGATCACAGGTTCGGGAATGAACAGCGATTCTAAAATGACTGGCGAGCTTTCATCACAGAGGGTGTCACCTGTTAAAGTATCTTTCAACCCCAAAGCGGCTCCCAAATCGCCTGCTCTAAGTTCCTCAACATCGAGCCTATCATCCGCTTTCAAAACGACTAAACGAGAAATCCGTTCTTTCTTGTCCTTCGTGGCGTTGTAAACATAGCTTCCCTTCTTCAAAACGCCAGAATATACGCGAACAAAGGTTAAGCGACCGTATGGATCTGCCATAATTTTGAAGGCAAGAGCTGACAGAGGTTCATTATCGTCTGCGTGACGCTCTACCACTCCGCCATTGGGCAGTGTACCTTGAATTGGTGGTACATCGCTGGGAGCTGGTAAGTAATCTACTACTGCATCCAACAACAACTGCACGCCTTTGTTCTTGAAAGCTGAACCGCAAAGCACAGGCACAATAGTACCTGCAACTGTACCTTTACGCAGAGCCTTGCGAACTTCTTCTTCGGTAAGTTCTTCTCCCTCAAAGTACTTGTTCATCAGGTTATCGTCAGTTTCCGCTACTGCTTCGATCAGTTTGACGCGGTGTTCTTCTACCTGAGAAAGCATGTCTTGCGGGATTTCAGTGTCTTGGATATCAGTTCCTTGGTCGTTGGTGTAGATGTATGCTCGCATCCTGACCAAGTCAACAATACCCTTAAATTCGGTTTCACTGCCGATGGGCAACTGAATAGCAATGGCGTTAGTCCGTAGGCGATCGCGTACTTGTTCGTGAACTTTATAAAAGTTTGCGCCCGTGCGATCCATCTTATTAATAAACACGATACGGGGCACTTTATAGCGTTCTGCCTGACGCCATACTGTCTCTGTCTGTGGCTGCACGCCGCCTACAGAACACAAAACTGTAATTACACCATCCAGCACTCGCATCGAACGTTCTACTTCAATCGTGAAGTCTACGTGTCCAGGAGTATCGATAATGTTAATTTGATTATTTTTCCAACTGGTACTAATAGCAGCAGCAGTGATGGTAATTCCCCGTTCCCGCTCCTGATCCATCCAGTCTGTTACAGCGGTTCCTTCATGAACCTCACCAATCTTATGAATTATTCCAGAGTAAAATAATATTCTCTCTGTTGTAGTTGTTTTTCCCGCATCTATATGCGCCGCAATACCGATATTGCGTACTCTCTCTAGCGGGTTAGTGCGTGCCACAGCTGCCTCCTATAAGTTTCGTTTCATGATACTTGTATATTACACTTTGTTAAAATGTTATACTTTACGGAAAACCGTCTTCTTTATTGTGGATGCACTCGTATTTCCCACTATCAAAGACGCGAAATCTCGCGTCTCTATCATTAATAACGATAGTGTGCAAATGCTTTGTTTGCTTCGGCCATCCTGTGCGTTTCTTCTCGCTTGCGAATAGCATTCCCAGTTTCGTTGGCAGCATCCATTAACTCATTCGCTAATCTGTTTGCCATTGTACGACCCGGACGTTGCCTGGAAAATTGTACCAACCAACGAAGCGCTAAGCTAGTACCCCGTTCGGTACGCACTTCCATTGGTACTTGGTACGTAGCTCCGCCAACACGGCGAGCTTTGACTTCTACCAAAGGCGTTGCATTTCGCACTGCTCTTTCAAATGTTTCCAAGGAATCGCCACCCGTGCGTTCCTGTATTGTTTTTAACGCTTCATAAACAATGCGTGCAGCTAGAGATTTTTTTCCATGACGCATTATCCGCCTGATCATCATGCTAACAAGGCGACTGTTATACACTGAATCGGCTGGAACTGGGCGCTTCTGAATAACACCACGACGAGACATACTTAACCCTTAGTTCTTTTTTGGCAACGAAATCGTACTACTATATGCTATCGGACAACTTCATTGTCTACTAAAGTAGCCGAACAGACTTTCTTAACTTGTTGCCTGAAATTAGACACACAAGGCGACTACATTATATCCCTTTATCTTCAGGTTAAAATGCTGCTGTCGCTTAAAGCATCTTGGACGTCCAAGCATCTCTTTAACTTGAGGAAAGACGTACCTAGTTTCAAGGACCAAGCAACACAAGGACTCACACGTTATGCCTGTTTGAGCAATATGTGGAACGCTGCTTCCTGCTTACTGTGATCAAGTCATGATATTTCAATGCTTTTTTTTCGGCAGAAAGTTGTCTCCCTCAAAGTTTAAAATTCGGACTTTCTCAACATCTTGAATTCAACCAAGTAAGTCTGTTTAGCCTGCTTTCGTTCTCTATCCACAAATTGAGGGAACATTTATAAATAGGTTGAACATTTACTACCGTATAGACTTTGAAGCAATAATGCCAGTCAACTGTATAATTCAGTTGAAGCTTACTTTGCTGCTGCCGCTTTTGGACGCTTCGTGCCGTACTTGGAACGACCCTGCTTGCGGTCTTTAACTCCAGCAGTATCCAAGGTACCACGAATGATGTGGTATCTGACGCCCGGTAAGTCTTTAACCCGACCACCACGAATCATGACGACAGAGTGTTCTTGCAAGTTGTGACCAATTCCTGGAATGTAAGCCGTGACTTCAAATCCAGATGTCAGTCTGACTCTTGCTACTTTACGTAGAGCCGAATTAGGCTTTTTTGGTGTAGTCGTGTATACTCTGGTACAAACACCTCGTCGTTGAGGGCATTGCTTTAGAGCTGGGGACTTTGTTTTCTGACGCGCTAGTTCGCGTTGATTACGGATAAGCTGCTGTATGGTTGGCATGAGTGACAGCGCGTAAAGCTGTTTATTGTTTTAAGTTTTAACAAATCCTGATTATAGCTTAGTTTGTCAACTTCTGTCAAACTTTTTTTGTGATTGTTTTAGTTGGTAAACTAGGAAATGAAAATTTTGACCTATAGCTTACTCCCCGTCATGAATGGAAAAGGAGTTACCACAACCACAAGTGGTTTTCGCGCTGTTGTTATCAAAGCGAAAACCACCCCCCATCAAATCCTCGGAATAATCTAAGGTCAAACCGTTGATATACGGTAACGTTTCGGCATCAATGACGACTTGAACCGTATTGCACTCAAAAATGCGATCATCCACTTTCAATGTTTGTTCAAAGGACATATCGTAAAACCATCCTGAACAGCCACCAGATTTGACTGCCAATCGAAACAAGATATTTAGTTGTTGCTTTGACTGTAACCGCTTAATTTCAGTGGCAGCTGCTTGAGTTAACTTAATCATATAATTCGAGAGAAAATTTAACTTATGTCAGACAGAAGTCCCACACTCTATCCGTTTCTCCTGAGTGCTGGGATGAATCACCAATCTTTCCGGAAAGACTTTACTGCTTATTGTATAATGTAGTAAGAGAGAAAAACAAGGAGGTGATGTTGAGTGTTACGAAAGGTTGTAAAAGTTCGGATTTACCCAGACTCTGAACAGCAAACTAAATTAGCTCAGGCTTTTGGATGTTCTAGATGGTGGTGGAATTATGCCCTGAATCATTCGATTGAGACTTACAAAGAAACAGGGAAGGGCTTAGGACAATCGGCACTTAACGCGCTACTCCCTGCATTGAAAAAAGCACCAAGTACAAAATGGTTAAGGGAGTGTTACAGTCAAATATTGCAGGCGACAACACTCAATTTGACCACAGCTTACAAAAATTTCTTTGATGGAAGAGCACAATTTCCTCGCTTTAAGTCAAAAAAAGGCAAACAGTCTATACAATATCCTCAAAACGTCAAAGTTTTAGATGCCATCGTTAAGCTTCCCGGAAATATTGGCGAGGTTAAGGCTAAAATTCATCGACCAATTGAGGGAACAATTAAGACTGTAACTGTAAGTAAATGTCCTTCAGGTAAGTACTTTGCGTCTATCCTATCTGAAGTTAAGGGTGATGTACCTACGCCTTCAAGTGAAGGTAATTTTATCGGTATTGATTTAGGGCTAAAACACTTTGCGGTTGTTAGTGACGGTAATAAAGTATCTAAGTTTGACAACCCCAAACACATTGCTAAACATCAACAAAACCTCAAACGCAAACAACAGAAATTAGCCCGGAAAAAGGACGGGAGTAAGTCTAGATTCAAAAATAAAAGATTGGTGGCTAAAATTCACGAACGTGTGAGCAACTCACGACAGGATTTTTTACACAAGCTCAGCACAAAGCTCGTCAACGATAATCAAGTTGTCGTAGTAGAAAACCTAAATACCCTTGGTATGCTTCGTAATCATAACTTGGCTAAATCAATATCCGATGCAGGATGGGGAATATTTACCAATTTCTTGTCATACAAACTAGAACGCAAGGGTGGTTTGTTTATTGAGATTGATAGGTGGTTTCCTAGCTCTAAACTCTGCTCTAATTGTTTCTATCAAATGAGTGAGATGCCACTGGATGTTCGTGAGTGGACTTGTCCACACTGTGGCACTCATCATGACAGAGATGGGAATGCAGCGATAAATATTAGAGCAGAAGGCATTCGGATTCTAAAATTGGCTGCTAGTCAGTCAGTTGGCGGAGGGTACCCCGTCACTGCTGGAGGAGGGGAGGTAAGACCAAAGAGAGGACGCAAGTCTAATCTGAGGCGCTCCCCTACGAGTCCAGAAGCCCCCACTATATTTGGTACTCCAAATAGCGTGGTGGGTAGTTCACCCCCATCTTATTTGAAAGATGAGGTCGTTACGCTAAAAAGTATTTAATTTGTTCCTAACACCGCTTCACTCGTACTATAGTTACTTTTACTTTTCTACACGGGCATAGTCGTCTTGATAGCGAACAATGTCATCTTCTCCCAAGTATTCACCATTTTGGACTTCAATCAATACTAAGGGAATGACTCCTGGATTTTCTAAACGATGGGCGGTACACTGAGGCACGTAAGTTGATTGATTGTTGCTTAGCATCACTTCTAGCTCCCCGCAAACAACCTTAGCAGTACCAGAGACAACAATCCAGTGTTCGCTGCGGTGATGGTGCATTTGCAAGCTCAAACGATGTCCGGGCTTGACTTCAATGCGCTTGATTTTATATCCATTTCCTTCTTCTAAAATTGTGAAAGAACCCCAAGGACGCAACTCAGTTGCAGCGACGCCTCTAGGTGTGACGGCTGAAGGTAGGTGTAGTGTGTTAACTTGTGTTGCTTCTTGAATTTGAGCCATAGTTACCTCGTTTTGGTACATGATTTTGTACAGAAGAAACTCATTAAAGTTCGCATTCTTCGGGAAACCCGGCAACGCGACTTCTATCAGTACTCTTATCCATTGATAGAAAGAAGGAGTGCGATGTTGCAACCGTGAAAATTAGCAATTCTTACCACCTCTGCCCAACATAACATTCATCAAATCCTACGGTGTAATCTGTAACTCCTAAAAATGCAGATCTACACAAAGTCTTCATCAAGCAATCAGACAACTTACACTAAACTTTAAAGTTATTGGTCAATAGTCAATTGTTAGTTAGTAGTGTATTTTTACTGATGACAAATGACTATTGATTATTTACTCCGCGCTTCAGGTAAGAAAACGCCAATTCCGTTATGGACGCGGGCAGCAGTACTGGGAGAGCGATCAAGCAATTGCCCTCCAAGGTAAAGACTCGTAGAACTACCACCGTCCAAATTCAGGGCATCCACACATCCTAAAAGCTTCATTAATTGGGCGTGTTCTGCTAAAGTTGGTCCTTTTCCACCAGCACGATTATGCACCGTAGCAATCATCAAGTTTCCGGCTGAATTTGTGCATATGCCGCTACGAATAGCTTTTTCCGCAATAAAGGCATTGCTAAATTGTTCACTTTTCGCGTTAAGGACAAAAGAGCGATTTTGCAGTAGGAGCGGTCCTGCTCCTAATATATGGGGATAATTGCTAAAATCTTTGGGGCTAGTGGAACTGACGGTGCGGACAAAAGAGTTAACAGGTAACTCCTGCACTCTATTGACAGCTTTACCGCGTAGTGTTAGCAAGTAACCATCTTGAGGAATGGAAATGGCAGGAGGACCTGCTTTGCCTCCTTCCATGCGATCGCTCACTTGATTTTTCTGGACAATAAGAATAATTTCGTTATCGCTTAAAGGGGTATAAGTCTTTCCCCACACAGGAGTGTAACGAGCAATACCACTCTGAATGTAGCCACTATTGAGAGTTGAAAGCGGCAACTGCACGTTATTGTTTGTCTCAATTAACGTTTCTTGCAGGGTGAGACGATTAATGTAAAACTGCCCGGAATCATTCCACGCGATCGCCCCCCGGTTCAAAATTGGACTTGATAACCACACAGAGTCCCGAATTGCTCCCAAAGGTAAGCGATTGTTGCGATTAAAAAAACCACCATTAATTGCTGCTACTGCTAAGTATTGTTGTGCAGTTTGAATCAAAGGGGCAGTGCCTACAAGGGTGTCGGAATTCGCCAAAATCGGTTTCAGTTTTATTCCGGCATGAGAATCAATTTCTAACCAAACAACTGGAAAACTTGCTTGATCTAAATTCATCAGCTGTTGTCGCCAACGCAATCCTGGTGCCCAAGTAATATCTCTGGCTACCAAAGCATCCGGTCGAACATCAATTATGAGGCGATAGGGATCGGCTAAAGTACTAACGAGGGGAGATTGACCAAATGGAACACTGAGATGAATACTAGTTTGATTGTTAACTACCTCTACAAGTTTGATTAATGGTTCGCGGTTTGGAATTGCAGGTTCCTGTTGTTCTAAACGAGGAGTATAACGTTCAACCAAAACTGGATCGGCGATGCTATCAAGGGTTATTGTCCATTCTGTATTTGATGGAGAGGGATCTAGGGGTTGAATTTTTTTAACTGGTAACCCTTGTATTATTTGCCAAGGTGCTGGGCTAGTCAAATTTACATTAACCTTCAGGTGATTACCCTTAGGAAGAAAAGTTTGCTGAATATCTGTGATTTGCGCTCTTTGTGTAGAAATTACTAAACTTTTACCATCAGCTTGTATCTGCCATATCCGCGTTTTCACAAAATCAGTCAAATCTAAATAGCGATAACCGCCTAGTTGCATGCTAGGTAATACGACTGGTTTTGAGAGTGATGAAAACCACTGTATTGGTTGTATGAGTGGATTGTTCGTGTTTAATAAATCTACCCCGATAAATTGCCTGAGAGCCCCATCACTGACATAAGTACTTAAAGAGTTATTTTCACGTTTCTGTGCCCAAGCAGCAGGGAATGTATGACCATTTAGAGAAATTTGATTACCATAGAAGATCGCACCAGATAATTTGTCCACTCCCTGCGGCTCGTTACCTATTGCGGGAAATGAGGTAACTGCTAAGCTTATAAATATAAAGAGTAATGGGGGTAGCAAAATCTTGAAGAGCCTGCTGGGGTATTTTTTTACCATGAGTATCGCGTTCAGTAATTGGGAGTTAAAAGACAGTCCTTATCCTTATGCCTAACTACAGAGTTTCAAAAAGGAAAATTCTCATGACATACGACGATTAAATTTGACTGCTTGATCCCAAAGTTTTTAAACGCTTACTATAGAAATTTTTTCGGAATTTTATCTGCTGTGTCCTCACTTTTTTGGGAAAAAAGATGAACGCACCCGAACAAACAATAGCCTTAATCCGAAGTCGTATTTATTTCATCGGGGCTACCTAATATGTAATCTATGTCAAAGAACAATGACATATAATTTGGCAGAAAACGTGGTATTGTATATGTAGGTTTTTGTAACTTGTGAAATTTATTAGAAAATTTTTGATAACTACTGTTACCACTAAGCGTGTTACCTAGTACAGTGCGTAAATCAGACTAGGACGTTATTTTTGGTTAGCAAAGTCGTATTCAGGTCTTCTATCCCAAGCCAAAAGTTGCTACTTAAGTAAGGTTTAGCTGAACGCCAAAAAACTGACAACAAACGCTCAGTAAAAGTCTGTAGAGCAAGTTAGAATAGTAGATTATAGGAATTGTCAAATGAGTATGTCTTGTAATACTCTGATTTTATCGCTAAATCAGGACAATTCCAGCAATAAAAGTATTTAAGCCTGAAGGCACAAGTTTTTTTGCTTCGGAGGCATTGGCTGTCTCTGCCTGAGAACGATTCTCTATGTAGAGACAAGCGCCCTAATCAGTACTGAGGTCTGAGTCCTGAGTCCTGATCAGGAAAAAGACAAAGGAGTAACTTTTTACTATTCTTTCTTACACTCAGGACTCAGGACTTTTCTTAAACCAGCAGAGTATTAAAATCCACGGACAATTTTAACATGGGAAAAACAAAAAAACCCAAAGTTAAAATTTTTTTTCTCAAAAATTCGCCATTAGGAAATTCTGCTTACAAGTAGTTACAAAAATCATCACTTGAATCAGGGATATATGAACAACGAACGAATGCATCAACAACAAACAATGTCAGTTTCAGAAAACTTGTCGGATAGTGGCTATCAAGGGCAAAGGTGGTTAGTGGAGGAACGAGACGCTTGTGGTGTAGGTTTTATTGCCCACCGTCAGAATTATGCGGATCGCGAAGTTGTCGTCAAGGCATTAGCTGCATTAACCTGCTTGGAACATCGAGGTGGTTGTAGTGCCGATCAAGACTCAGGTGATGGCGCGGGAATCTTGACGGCAATTCCTTGGGAATTATTTCAACAAGACTTTGCTCTTGCCGGGACACCACTCCCCTCGAATAAAAACATTGCTGTGGGAATGATATTCTTACCACAGGATGGAGAAGCAGCAAACAAAGCGAAGGCAACAGTTGAACAAATTACGGCTGAGGAAAATTTAACTGTACTGGGCTGGCGAGTAGTACCAGTACAGCCGCACATACTAGGGGTACAAGCGCGAGAAAATCAACCCCAGATTGAACAAATTTTTGTCGCCTCAGATGAGAAAAGCGGTGATGAACTCGAACGAATACTCTACATTATCCGCCGCAGAATTAATAAAGCGATTCCCAATTCCGAAGAATTATACATCTGCTCGTTTTCTAACCGCACAATTGTTTACAAAGGCATGGTGCGTTCAGCAGTGTTGGGAGATTTTTATCACGATTTAAAAAATCCGCTTTATACAAGTGCTTTTGCTGTTTATCACCGCCGCTTTAGTACCAACACCATGCCGAAATGGCCGCTGGCTCAGCCAATGCGACTTTTGGGTCACAACGGCGAAATAAACACGCTGTTAGGTAATATCAACTGGATGATGGCACGAGAAGCAACTTTAACGCATCCAGTTTGGGGAGAGCGCTTTGATGAACTTAAACCTTTTGTCCACGTTGATAATAGTGACTCAGCGACTTTAGACAACGTGCTAGAGTTAATGGTACGGTCTGGACGTAGCCCGTTGGAAGCTTTGATGATTATGGTTCCAGAGGCTTACCAAAATCAACCAGAGTTGCATAATCACCCAGAAATCATAGATTTTTACGAATATTATAGTGGTCTGCAAGAAGCATGGGATGGACCAGCACTTTTAGTGTTTAGTGATGGACAGAAAGTTGGTGCGACGTTAGATCGTAATGGATTAAGACCAGCGCGTTACGTTATTACTAAGGATGACTATATTGTCGTCGCTTCGGAAGCTGGTGTTGTGCAATTTCCCGAAGCTGACATCATCGAGAAAGGCAGGCTTGGCCCTGGGCAAATGATTGCTGTAGATTTAAACACACAAGAAGTCCTCAAAAACTGGGAAATTAAGCAGCGCACTGCCGAAAGCCAACCCTATGGAGAATGGTTGCGACAGCACCGCCAAGAATTGGGAGGGAAATGGGCAACAGAGAATGGAAAAGAATCACTCCCCACTCCTGCTGATAGACAAAAGTTGCTCATCAATCAATTTGCTTTTGGATACACCACAGAAGATGTGGACATGGTGATTCAACCAATGGCAATGGATGGCAAGGAACCAACCTTCTGCATGGGAGATGATATTCCTTTAGCAGTGCTGTCAGGAAAACCTCACTTGCTTTATGACTATTTCAAACAGCGCTTTGCTCAGGTGACAAACCCAGCGATTGATCCCTTACGGGAAAGCTTGGTGATGTCCTTGAAAGTAGAATTGGGTGAGCGAGGTAATTTACTACAGCCAAAGCCGGAATATGCCCGGAGATTAAAGTTATCATCGCCAGTACTCAGTGGTACAGATTTGCAGGCGATAAAGCAGTCGGAGTTTGCCACATCTGAGTTGTCAACTCTGTTTGAAATTGCAACTGGTTCTGAAGGCTTGAAGGCTGCAGTTCAGTCTTTGCAGGTACAAGCAGCTGAAGCAGTACGGGCAGGAGCAAAGATTATCATATTGAGCGATCGCATTCAGTCTTCAGGGGTTGAGGTGGGGATCAATAGTGAATACACCTACATTCCTCCTCTGTTAGCAGTGGGTGCAGTACATCATTACCTGATCGAGAAGGGATTGCGAATGAAAGCATCCTTAGTGGTGAATACTGCCCAGTGCTGGAGTACTCATCATTTTGCTTGTCTCATCGGTTACGGTGCTGCCGCAATTTGCCCGTATATGGCTTTGGACACTGTGCGCGATTGGTGGTTCGACCCAAAAACGCAACAATTTATGGAGCGTGGTAAAATTGTTGCCATCAGCTTAGAGCAAGCTTTGAAAAACTATCGCCAAGCAGTTGAAGGAGGATTGCTGAAAATTCTCTCGAAAATGGGAATTTCTCTGGTATCAAGCTATCAAGGCGCACAAATATTTGAAGCGATCGGTATTGGTGGGGATTTGTTAGAACTGGGATTCCGAGGTACGATTTCCCGCATAGGCGGCTTGAGTGTTAAGGAACTAGCGGATGAAGTGCTTTCATTCCACTGCAAAGCTTTCCCAGAACTAACGAAGAAAAAGCTAGAAAACCTTGGCTTTGTCAACTACCGTCCTGGTGGTGAGTATCACATGAACAGCCCGGAACTGGCAAAAGCTTTACACAAAGCAGTACAAAGCAATCAGCAAACAGAAAACGGATACGACCACTACGAAGTTTATCAAAAATACCTGCAAAATAGACCAATCACAGCTTTGCGCGACTTGTTAGACTTTCAAATAGAGCGATCGCCGATTCCAATTGCAGAAGTGGAATCGGTAAGTGCGATTGTCAAGCGCTTCTGTACCGGAGGAATGTCTTTAGGGGCTTTGTCGCGCGAAGCTCATGAAACTCTGGCGATCGCCATGAACCGCATTGGCGGTAAATCTAACTCTGGCGAAGGTGGCGAAGATCCCGTACGTTACAAAGTCTTGGATGATGTGGACAACTCCGCAAACTCGTCAACACTACCGCATTTAAAAGGATTGCGAAACGGCGATACTGCCAGCAGCGCTATCAAGCAAGTCGCATCAGGACGCTTTGGTGTTACGCCAGAATATTTGATGAGTGCCAAACAAATCGAAATCAAAATTGCTCAAGGTGCAAAACCTGGAGAAGGTGGGCAACTTCCAGGGAAAAAGGTTAGTCCTTACATTGCCACATTACGCCGATCCAAGCCTGGTGTTACCCTGATTTCGCCACCGCCGCACCATGACATTTATTCAATCGAAGATTTAGCGCAACTCATCTTCGATTTACACCAAATTAATCCGAAAGCACAAGTGTCGGTGAAGCTGGTTGCAGAAGTCGGGATCGGTACCATTGCCGCAGGTGTGGCAAAGGCAAACGCTGATATCATCCAAATTTCTGGTCACGATGGGGGTACCGGAGCTTCACCACTTAGTTCTATCAAACACGCAGGTTCACCGTGGGAACTCGGTTTGAGCGAAGTACATCGTGTGTTGATGGACAATGGGCTACGCGATCGCGTGACTTTACGTGTAGATGGAGGTTTAAAAAGTGGTTGGGATGTGGTAATGGGCGCATTAATGGGTGGGGAAGAATTTGGTTTTGGCTCCATCGCGATGATTGCGGAAGGCTGTATCATGGCACGGATTTGCCACACTAATAACTGCCCTGTTGGTGTTGCTTCTCAAAAAGAAGAACTGCGGCGACGGTTTACAGGAATGCCAGAACACGTCGTCAACTTCTTTTACTTGATTGCCGAAGAAGTTCGCAGTCTCTTGGCACGCCTCGGCTACCGTGAGTTAAAGGAAGTCATTGGACGTGCCGATTTGTTAAAAGTGCGCGAAAACGTGCATCTTACCAAGACACGGGCGCTGAACTTGAACTGTTTGCGTGACTTACCGGATACTATCACTAACCGCAGTTGGTTAGAACACGAGGAAGTTCACAGCAACGGTGTAGTTCTAGATGATCAATTGCTCGCTGATCCCGATATTCAAGCTGCTATTCAAGAGCAGTCTACTGTTACCAAGACATTAAAGATTGTCAATACTGACAGAACAGTCGGTACAAGGTTAGCAGGAGCGATCGCTTCTCAATACGGCGATAACGGCTTTGAAGGGCAAATCAATCTCAACTTTCAAGGTAGTGCTGGACAAAGCTTTGGTGCCTTTAATCTATCGGGAATGATTTTGACGTTGTCAGGAGAAGCAAACGACTACGTAGGTAAGGGGATGAACGGTGGTGAAATCGTGATCAAGCCGCCTGCTGATGCTACTTATGACTATGCACAAAATGTCATTGTTGGCAATACCTGCTTATACGGTGCTACTGGAGGCGTCCTATTTGCTAATGGTTTAGCTGGAGAACGCTTTGCCGTGCGTAACTCCAAAGGCACAGCAGTGATTGAGGGGGCAGGGGATCACTGCTGCGAGTATATGACTGGTGGTGCGATCGTTGTTCTTGGCAAAGTAGGACGCAACGTAGGTGCTGGGATGACAGGTGGACTGGCATACTTCTTGGATGAAGAAGGCTGTTTCCCTGAATTAGTTAACCGGGATGTCAAATTCCAGCGAGTGATTACAGAACCTGGCGAGAAGCAACTGCAAGAGTTAATCAGATCTCATGCAGAACGAACGGGTTCAGAAAAGGCGAAGAAGATTCTGCAACACTGGCAAGACTTTTTACCGAAGTTCTGGCAGTTGGTTCCACCTTCTGAAGCCCAAAGTCCAGAAGCCGCCCCTCAAGACGATTCCCAAAAGGACTGGTTCACCAACGCAGTGGTGGGGATAAACGCGGACAAAAACGGACAACCATTGGACAAAGTCACTCACGCTCAAAGCACAACTTGAGAGCATGATGAGGTAGTTACTGAAGTTAGAAAGGTAGAGAAAAAACATTAAAACCGCTTCATAACGTGAAGTCTTCCGGACAGAGTATTCTGTTCGGAAGACTTGACCAAATTAGGCAGGGGGCAGGGG
>JAQYWN010000511.1 GCA_029379265.1 Rhizonema sp. NSF051 | reverse complement strand
ATCTAAGTATACTTAAAAAGTTATTAATTTGACCTAAGTTGCAAGTAGGAGTGTACCTACCCTTCACCCTTACCAAGCTAGACTCAACACGGCTTTCAAGGTTAATGAAGTGGGGGATTCGTCTTTGTGCGTTTAGCCTAAAACCAACCCCTTATAAAGGTTGGTGTGGCTCGTATTCTTAAGCATCATCTAAAAATAAATTGTACAAATTTTATCGGAAATAGCTTGTGAATCTAGCCTTCACATAAAAAGTGTTCACGTTATTTTTACACAGCTGCTTAAAAGCGCGATCGCTTTCTTTCGCCGTAACTTAATAGTTTTTCGATCATAGTGAGATGATTTTCCCAAACTTTGACTTGATAAGGATTATCTATAGCTTGCAAGCGCATCCATTGCCTAAACTGAGACTGAAAGCGAGCTAGCGAGGCTTTCGTTGCTATCAATCTACTGGTATTCGGTTCGGCCGCAAGCTGATTCAAAGAGCTTTGCAAAATGTCTGCTTGGGAGTTAAAGTCTGAGATCATCGTAGCTGGCACTCGCAACTGGTTGTTTTGGAAAACAAACTTCCATTCTTGTTGTAAAGTTGTGTAACGAGCAGCCGCTGTTTGAAAAGGCTGACGTTGAGGAATTGGTTCAAGTCTTGTATGTTGCACGCTGCCTTGAGTGCTACTAAAAACTTTGTAGAGATCATTACTGAAATTTTCCGCAGCAAAGAGGGCATAGCCACTCACGGCCGAATCTCTTACTTGTTGAATTTGATCGAATGTCCCCAGGGTGGGCATGGAAAGCAGGCGAATTCCAGGTACTAACAAGGCAGAACCTAATTGTCTGGTGCTGAGCCACGGTTGTGCTAATCGCTCAAAGCTGAGAGTATCTTGGGCATAAGTCATAGGGACGATGATGTCCACATCACCACGCTGTGCCCAGACTTCCCAGTGCTGTTGGATTTTCTGAATGCGTTCAAGTTCTGGAAGGGGAAATACTGCAACCGATAAAATCAGATTGGGTTGTTTTTGTCGCAGTCGCTGTGACACTTGAGCAACAAAGCTATCAACTTGCTGCGTGCGAAATTCTGTCCACTTTTGCCACAGATCCTGCTGAGTTGGAGAAATATTCACTGGATCTACACCAGTCAGTTGCTGAAATTGCGCTCTTGCCGCTTTCCCATAACCATAAGTCACTCCTTGGGCTGAGTTTTGGAAGGGATAGCGAATGTAATCTAGCTGTAAACCATCAACTTTGTAACGGGTGACAATCTCTTCGTACAAGCTGAGTAGGTACTGCCGTACTTGGGGATTAGCTGGGTCGAAGAAAGGTTTACTTGACAAGAGCGAGATCGTCTGCCCTCGATTATCATAGTCAACCCAATCAGGATGAGTCGCTAGCACAGGTCCTAGATAATCAGGATTGAGGTTGAGAATTTCATTGTGCCGTTTGTTACCCGCAGCAAAAGTCCACACCCAAGCATGTAATTCCATACCTCGTTCGTGAGCTAACTTAACTGCAGCTGCTAGTGGGTCCCAACCATGAGATAATGGGTTTTGCTGCGGTGCAATTTGGCTGGGATAAATAGTATAACCAGCGTTAATGGTTTCAAAAAAGACGGTATTCACTCCGGCTTGTGCCATGCGGTCGAAAATCTGAGCCAGTCTCTGCTCACTCCCAGCACGGACAATTGTCCCGCGATCCAGCCACATTGCCCGGATTTCTGGTTGAGCCAATCGCCTATCCACAGGAAACTGCTGCCACAAATCCGCTTTTGCCATCAACCACTGCTGACGAGCCTCAGCGTACTTTTTTTGGGCAATCAATTGCTGCAAGTTTTTGGCTACTTCCCTAGACTTTGCTAAGACTTGCTCTGTGTTTATGACTGGTGTGCTAAGTCTTGTTGATGCTACTTGTACTTGCTGAGCCTTTACAGACGGGGATTTATCGGAAATGACTGAGGCAGCTAAATTGGCACTCTGGACTCTACCAATGAGATGTTCTAACTCTTGCTGAAGAGCGATCGCTTCGGCACTGTTGATCGGCGTTTGTGAGTTCGGTGCAACATTCAGACGCACCTGTTGTTCAAGTTTATCGATAGCTTCATCTGGCCTTTGGGGTGTGAGGTTGCGCTGAATCGGTCTGGGTTGAGGAGCAACGGCAGTCTTCACAGGAGGGGAAGAAGAGAAAGTGGGGAGTGGAGGACGCTCTGATGTGGAGACAGAATATTTTCCCGCGCTACTGCGTCCTCTTGTTCCCGTGTCTCTAGAAGCCACCACTGATGTAGAGCAGCTTTTAGAACTGCCTTCTATAGTTTTCGTAGCCGAGGGCGTTGCTAGATAACGCTTTAGGGCAGCTTGTAACCAAGCCGTGTCTATTGAAGCTGGTGAAGCTGCATCTACTCCCCAACGCCATCCGAAAAAAGTAGAACGATCAGTTGCTACCACTGCTGCAGGATTATCTTTAGAATTCCAAACAGCAGTTGTTTGAGCGGTAGCTACATCGTCAGGAACCACAACGCCACCGCGTACATTGCCAAAGAGTTTGTTGTCGCTTGCCCATTCATGCGTCTTGGCTTTTGAAGGCTGTAGCTGTTGCGAACCATTGAGGCTGAATCCCCAATAACCTCCTAAAAGCGTTTGTAATAACTGGCGCACTCCCGGCGCTGACAGACTACCAGCAGGCCCACTGGCAATAAGTCGCCCACCCTTACTCATCCATTCTTCTAAGGCGATCGCCTGTGCTGGTGTTAATACCTCCACATTTGGTAAAAATAAGACCTTGCGCTCTCCCCAATCTCCCGCACTCTGAACGTTAGCTAGAGGAATGACACAGTACTTTACTCCTGCTGTCTGCAAGCGGTTTGTTATCCCCGTCCACTGATTCGCATTTTCTTGGCTCTGAACTATGCTCAATACAGGTTCTGAGGTTGCCGCCATCACGGGCGTAATATTCAACAGATAAATAATAAAAAATGGGACTTTAAGAATAAATAGTTTTGTTTTTTTGATTTTAAACATTAGTTAATTGATCATTTGTCATTTTGATGTAAGTATTAGGATGTCATTAGTCTACTATCAGCTTTTAAAACTCATTAGAACTATAGTTATATAGTCTAGATATCCGAAATTTTGTTCATAGCTGATTGCAAACTGCTGACAAATAAATACTTACGATTTGATACAGGTCTTGATTAATTCTTCAACACCTGCTACAGGAAATATTGTTGTATTCAGTTTGCCCGCAACTTCCTCAATACTTATATCATCTAAAAATACCGATTCATCATGTTTTAACATAATACTGGGCAGTAAAATTCCATCCCCTAAATCTTGACCCTGTAAGTTTAAAAGTAAATCATGACCAGTGAGCAAACCTGTGACAGTGATGCTTTGTCCCCAATAATCGCTATTTAAAGCACGCATGTTAACTTCTAAACCCTCAACCAAATTCAATCGCTTGAGAATAGGTTGAAAAGCTTGTTCAACGGCATTACCAACAACCCAGGTTAGTTTTCGTGTCTTCACTTTTGACGGTAAAAGCTTTTGGGCTGCTGTGACAAATTGCTTGATAAACAAATGAATAGAACCAACACCGTTATCGATTTGAGGATAATCTTCATATTCAGATTCGTCTGGTAATTCCTCACCCGCAATTAAGAACCACTCATCAGCTAACCAAGCAAAGGTGGAACCAAACTGTTGACGAAATTCCTTTGAGAGCGATCGCACTTGAGAAATGACTTCAACAGCAATTGATCGTGTTACAGGTGTAAGTTCGTCTACTGACAGACGAAACCTCGTCAAACCAACTGGTACAACAGCCACAGAAGCAACTGCAGGTACTTCGCCAGTATGGTAAGATGCTAAATCCCGCAAGGTTTTTTCTAACTGTATGCTATCATTTATACCAGGACATAGGACAACTTGTGCATGAATTTGAAGTCTCTTTTTTTGAAACCACTTGATTTGGTCCAAAATTTGACCCGCACGCGGATTCTTCAGCAGTCTAATTCTGACTTCGGGATCAGTAGCATGAACCGAAACATACAATGGAGATAGCCGCATCTGTTCAATCCGCTGCCATTCCCTTTGTGACAAATTGGTTAAGGTTAGGTAAGAGCCATACAGAAAGCTCAGTCGGTAATCGTCGTCTTTGAAATATAAGCTTGAGCGTTTCCCTGGTGGTTGTTGATCGATAAAGCAAAACGGACAGTGGTTGTTGCACTGAATTAATCCATCAAAGAGTGCTGTTGCAAACTCAAGTCCGAGATCCTCGTCGTAATCTTTTTCGATTTCAACATGATGGGTTTTACCAGTAACGTCTAAGACTTCCAGTTCTAGGACATCATCAGCGCACAAGAATTTATAGTCAATTAAGTCGCGGGGACGAGTTCCATTGATAGCCACAATGGCATCCCCTACTTCAAAGCCAATTTCAGCAGCAATGGAGTCGGGAACAATTTTTGTAATTGAGGCAGGACGAATCGAAAGACTCATAATAAATTTTGGATTTTAGATTTTGGATTGGAAAGCGCTGTCTGTATTTAGGTTATAAAAAGCAATCTTATGGTCGCAAACATTTTTGAAAATTGGTATAAGTTTAGATATTAGCAATTAGCTAATCGCTAATATCTAATTGCTATTAATTACGTAGTAATCCTACTTGTACGGCTACCAACAAAAATACTCCCATCAGCAAGCGGTACCAGACGAATATCCAAGTGCTGCGTTTTTCTAGATAGTGTAACAAACCGTAAATTGCTAAGAAAGCGGAAATACTGGCGGAGCTTAAACCAATTAACAGAATCAACCAACCATTTGTATCTAAACCAGCTTTAAGGAGGACGTGTAGTTCTTTAGCCCCTGCTAATATAACAGCAGGGATACCTAGCAAAAAAGAAAATCTGGCTGCTGTTTCTCGCTCCATTTTCAAAAATATTCCAGCTGTTAATGTCGAACCGGAACGTGAAACACCTGGAATCAAGGCAAATGCTTGAGCGATTCCGACAAAAATCGCATCTCGCAAAGTCAACTGGTTAAAGTCGCGTTCGTGATCACCCTGTTTTTCTGCCAACGCCAGCAAAAGAGACATCACAATTGAAGCCGATCCAACAACTATTAAAGATCGTAAAGGGGAATTGGGAGTGTTAAGGAGCTTCTGGAGCAAAAGACCCGCTACGATGAGAGGAAGTGTACCCAGCAATACTCCCAGCACGAGTTGAAAGGATTTTGACTGAAAATTTTGGTCAGCGATCGCTCTGAATGTTCCTGCTGTCAATTGCTTGATGTCTTTCCAAAAATAAGTAATAACAGCCCCTAGACTGGCAAGTTGCATCGCCGCCGAAAAAGCGGTGCCAGGATCTTGCCATCCCAACAAACCTGGTACGATTCGTAAATGCGCTGTACTACTGATTGGCAGCAATTCTGTGATGCCTTGGACAATGCCCAAAATAACTACTTGCCACCAATCTAATTTGGTGAATCCCAAGTCCACATGCTCGGTAAAAGTCGTAGCTGCAAAAAACGTGTAACTCATCATAAGGATTTTTCAGCTTTCAACAAGTTTTGCTGTTAGGGTTAACTAGAGCGAGAAACGCCCATTATGGTTTCAGGTAAGGTTTTTTGTCCAGATTCATAGTACTAAGGAGAGAAAAGGGGAGAGAGTCGATTTAAATTCGTCTGGTGCCGCTTATCCTCATATGGTCCCTGCTCCTTAATTGTCTCCATTAACCAAACTCCCGAAACACTTACGTAATTTTACCGATTTATCAGAATTTACACTTTATCGGTCGATCTTTCCGGGCGACAACCAAAATTAATCTCGGCTCTAGAAGGTGAGAATAGAGGGAGAGAGTATATTCTAATTCCTCACCAAAACAGTGCTGAGTGCTGTTTTGGTGAGGAGCCAGCGCCGTGCACTCCTAGAAGTCGTAAGGAGGGAAACCCTGCGGACGAACGCTCGTTCGGTTCCCTGGTGAACTACTTAGGTATGAATATTAAATGAGAGTGAAAATACCTTCAAAAGATATTTTTGTTATGATATTTTAAATAACATAAAGATAAGTAACAAAT
>JAQYWN010000510.1 GCA_029379265.1 Rhizonema sp. NSF051 | reverse complement strand
CTAAAAAATCTTTTATTCCCAATAAGTTTAAAGTATGACCGGAAGGAGCCATATCTACGACTATCCGATCTACGACTTTTTCTGTAAGCAACCGTTGGATTTCTAACAAACCCATAATTTCATCTAAACCGGGCCAGTCTAAATCCCAAACAGGTGTTAAATCTTCTCCTTCAACAAAACTTCCTCGCTCAACTAATAGCTCTAAAAACTTACCATATTTTGCTTTAAATTCTAAGAGTAATTCTTTAGCATTTAACGCCCGAACACTTAAGTTAGGTAAATCACGATCAGGTAAGGCGTTGTCTTCGACTTTTATTTGTAGCACATCGCCTAAAGAATGTGCCGGATCTGTGGATATTAACAGTATTTGTTGATTGGGAAATAATCTTGCCCAGCGCCGAGCAAAACCACAGGCAAGGGTGGTTTTGCCTACTCCACCTTTACCGCTAAACATTGCTAGTTGAAGCGAGTCGTACTTGTTTAACATAGATATAATTTGATGCATTAAGTATGTAGTTGCGCTTTAGCGCTCTTAGTAAGAGCGTGCTTTTTAGATAAATTGGTAGTAGGGGCTGAAGCCCTGAGCGCTGAAGCGCTCACTACGAACTTATAATATTTTTGTATTTAATTTTACTTACTTACTTACTTAAGAGCGCTAAAGCGCAACTACGTACCTTTTTAGATAAAGTGGTAAGGAGGTAGGGCAAATTCTAACTGTAATTCCCAGTGAGAACACGCTTTTTGCCAAATTAGAAATTCTTCTGTAAGTAAGGGTTCGTCTTGGCGAGTGACTAAAAGATAAATCCGTGCTTCTTCACCTTCCGGTTGAACAACAATTGCCGACTTATATATTTGGGTAATCAGATCAACTGCATTCTCCCGTTGTGCCGTTTGAATATTTTGAAAGTCTTGTTGTGTTTGATAGCGTTGTTTTTTCGCTAAAAAATACTGTCTTCCTCCTGATAAAGGTGTTATGACTGGTTCATCTAGAGTGCGGGGAACAAACTTCAAGATATATTCAGCTTTGCCATTGAGTAGGCGTAACTTTTCGAGATATTCCTGAGCATGGAATTCTAGATAAGTTAGTAAGCTTTCTTTTGAGCTAAAGGAGGTGCCGAATCGTAATGGTAAAACTGTAGTCTGACGGAATAGTTCGCCCATCACGCGATCGTGCGACAAAACTGCTTGGATTAGTCGTTCGTCATCGTTCTGCAATGATTCTATGGAGATCTCTGGTTCCACCAAAGCTGAAACACCAGCACTACTAATTAGAAGTACGCGATCGCGAATGCCCACTGGTAACTCTAGTTCCGCAGTTGGTGTCTCTAAAAAGGCGTAAGTGTAAAAGTTATATAATTCCACGCACAGTAGCAAACGTAAAAGTTTTTAAATAATCGGCATCTCAATTAGTTACCCAGGTTGCTTCATGAATTTTGCCGTGATTAGCATTGTTAGTCTTATCGTTAACTATACAACCAGTGCCTTCATTCAAGGGCCAGTAGCCCACCAAACCTAGTTCATTGCCCACGAGACGACGCGACATATCGGCTTTAATTTCTATCGGAGAACGAGATCGATTCCAAATGCGGAATTCGGCAATTTGCCCTTTAAAGAAATTCCGCCTCCCTGCCCCTCGACATAAGTAGAGCGATGAATTGTTCTGAGTTGTCTGTATGGTTGTATCATTTGTGCTTGCCACTTCCACACCATCCACATACAAGTACAACTGCGAACTTTGCTTAACAAATGCAATGTAATGAAGCTGTAAGTCGTTAATTGGTTGCGTAGAGTAAACCGCTGGATTTTTTTTCCCATCATACCTAGATACATAGACGCGGCCATTTTTACTGCTGTATCGGATGGCGTATGGAAACGGGGTTCCTATCCATTTTTCGAGGACATTGATATCGAACGTTGGTTTGCCCTCACCTTGCTGCACGGAGTCTGGCTGAAGCCAAACTTCGATCGCAAAATCTTGATCTTGAGCAAAGTCAAAAGTAGACGAATATGGGATTTCTATATAATCATCCTTCCCATTAAACATCAAAACAGGGTGTAACGATTTGCTCGGCGCTTCAGTATGCGCCCTGGTTACTCCATGAATATCACCTTGATTGGCATTTTTTTGATCGTCAGCTGTTTTGCTACGTTCTTCATTCAACTGATTTGACTGAGACGCAGTGACTTGTGACGTTGATTTTTCTCCAGTTTGCTTAACTTGGGATGAAATGATTGGGAGTACAGATGGGTTTGGCTGATTTAAGTTAAGTTGTTGGGCTGGAAGACTTATATCAATTTGGGGAGTTAAGAGATCCGTCGGTAATGGTGACTCAGTAGACGGTGTTGAGTGTACTTGTGGGGTTGGCGTAGTTGGCAGTTGTAGTTGAGGAATTTGGGGAGTTAAGAAATCAGTCGGTAATGGTGACTCAGTAAACGGTATTGAGTGTACTTGTGAGGTTGGCGTAGTTGGCAGTTGTAGTTGAGGAATTTGGGGAGTTAAGAAATCAGTCGGTAATGGTGACTCAGTAAACGGTATTGAGTGTACTTGTGAGGTTGGCGTAGTTGGCAGTTGTAGTTGAGGAATTTGGGGAGTTAAGAAATCAGTCGGTGATGGTGACTCAGTAGACGGTATTGAGTCTACTTGTGGGGTTGGCGTAGTTGGCAGTTGTAGTTGAGCAATTTCGGGAGATAAAGTCATGGACGGGGTTTCAAGCGAATCGGGCGATCGCTCGGCTGCATTCTGAATTTCTGCCAAAGACAGAGATCTCTCCCAAATCCGCACTTTAGTAATGCTACCGTGAAAGAAACATGAACTTGCTCCGGCTTGTTCGGTTGCTCCTGCGCCGACATGCAATGGATGGCGATCGTTGGGCTGGAAGACAGTTTCCTCATATCTTCCTACTGACTGCCCATTGACGTATAAAATCATTGTTTGCGACAGTGAGTCATAGGTTCCTGCGATATGAGTCCAGATTCCTTCTTTCACTTTCGAGCCTGTTATGATGATCCAAGGAATTCCTTTGTAACCACTACCGATCCAGAACTGCCAGTACTGTGCGGCATTTATGCAGAACACATAGCCTCTGCGCCCAATGCCTCCAGAACCACTGACATTCGTCAAGATCGCTCGATAGCCTCTACCACCGTGAAACTGAACCCACATTTCAACTGTAAAGCTAGTAGGGTTGAGATCCTCACAGTAAGGGATGTCAATCTGATCGCTACTACCATTAAAGTAGGGATATGCCGTCGCCGGATAACCAAGGTCAATCTCTTTTGGTTCTCCAGTAACAGTTTCTTGCAGTTTCATCGATCGCCCCTTCCCCTTGAACGAATACTTTACCCGTTAGAAATTTTCTAGAACAGCGTTAGTCATCTTGCGAACACTAATTGCCAATTATATTATCATTTATATGTTGATTAAAGAGTATTTATGAACAACATTCACTCACGCCGTACAATTCGACCTACGATCAGCACAATCCCTCGCAATCAAAGTGAGGCAACTAAGCAATTAGAACTGTATAAAATGGTAACAAAACGGCAGCGCATCCAGCAAGAATTGCAGTTTATGGAACAGCGTCTTCAAGTATTGAAACAACAAATGAGCAGTCTTGATAATCAAATAAAAATTACAGAAAAAACAATTCAGGATTTGCGTCAATCACCTCCTGCTTCTTCTGAAAGTGCAACTCCTCAGACTTCTCCTCCTTGTTCGACAGCTTCTCATAAGGATGTCAAGTCGTCGAGTAAATTCCAAACTTTCTACCTTGAATATTAATATTTATGCTCATTTGTCATTTTTTAAATAAATGATAAATGACAGCCTTAATGGAAGATTTAGACTTCACAAATCATTTCATTCAGTTTCTTCTGCTTCTTGCTGAGCTACAATTTTCAGCAAAAGTTCTTCTTCCTGAATTTCAAAATCTTCTTCGGAAATATCTCCTAAATCAAAAGCTAACTGTAAAGCTAATAACTGCTTTTGCAAATTTTGTGCATCATCTAATTCAGCATTAGCACGCTCTTGAAGTTGTTCTGCTATCCAAATGATTCCGCCAAGTGGTCCGGAAATCGGAAAGGTTAATAGTTCGAGAAACATAACGTAAGTTAATCTGAAGAAAGCTGGGCAAACGTATAAGGTGCTGTAAAATTGTTATAGCGAATTCTCAGGCGATCGCCAAACTGTTGGTCGATAGCCTCAACTGTGTCGCTAAAGTTAGATTCGCTTTCCCAAGGAATCAAATAAGCCGCATTATAAATCATTTCTTCAGTCATTGTATCGTTTTCCACAAATTCCTCTGCTAAAGCACTCAATTCGTCACGAAAAACATCAATTACTGCTTCCTTCCGAAGTTGTAAACCATTTTCAATCAACTTGCCAATTTCTATTATTTCCGATTGACTTAAAGCTTTACCTGACATCGCGTCTCGCTTTTTTTTCAAGCTAACATTTGACTCTAGTAAAGCTTGCATCTCCGACTTGCTATTCCAAACAACCTTAACGCTAACTTCTCTGCGTCCCTCCAATTTTTGAAATAATTCTTGTAGTTTTTCCTTATAAGGACTAGTCAATTGCTCGCTCACCGTTTCCCAGCTTTTTACTACCATTCCAAAGCGTAGAGGTAGTAGGCTGCGGAATCCCTCAGTCATCGCGTCTTCCAAAACTTTTTCATGGCACAATAAATTACGTCTGGAAGTCAGATATTTTTCTTGTTTTGCTGTAGAGTATAAAAAGTTGAAACCGTCAATACTATAACTCTGTACTGGCTGTTTATCTAGTCCTTCAAGTACGACTTTTTCTGAAATAGGTGCGGGTAAAATGCCGTAAAGATAAAGACCATTATTCATAAAAATCTACCATATATAATATTTATACTGACTTTGATGTCAAAACCAGCCTTAGCTTCGCGTGAATCAAATTCAGGTTACCCAAACCTAAATCAACATCACCATGAACGACAACTCCAATATTTAACAGTCTATCTAGCAGTTCCAATATAGAAGGATTGTTGCTAGTTTCCCCCGGATAGTAACTTCCAGGTTGTGGTAATAAAGTGCCAAATTCTCCTAGATTCACATTCAAATCGGCTGGATCGATTTCAAAAATTTCGCATAAGCGCAGCACTTGTTCTTCCAGCTTTTGGAGACTTTCTGCTGCCTTGTCTAAGTCTGACTCGCTGAGAACTTTTTCTTCCATGCGGCGAATGACTTGTGCTTCCATTAACTGGCGAACTAATTCCACCACTGTTAACAGTAAAGAAGCTAACCCCGCCTGACTATTTAATTTGTTAATATTAGGCTCTATTTCAGAGGAGTTATCAGAGGATATGCCAACTAATGCCATAATGCCACTTTGTTACGTTTCATTTGGATGGTTAGTATCCTCTTCCGTGGAGAGAGGCTTTTTCGGCATGGAATATGGATTTTGCAACTGCTGGGAACCAAAATCTGTTTGACTGCTAGCTAAAGCTTTGAGCGATCGCATCTCGGCTTCTAAACTTTGCAACCGTTCTTGAAGTTGGCGATTTTCATCGATTAAAGTCTGTGCTTTACTACTGAGATAAGGATCGTTTTCCCACCAATTTATTCCCATCTCCCGCGCCTTATCAACTGAGGAAATCAACAAACGAATTCGGATATTCAGGAGTTCGGTAGAGGCGACAGAAACAGATATATCGCCTGCAATTACAATTCCCTTATCCAAAACTCGTTCAAGAATATCCGCTAAAGTTGAGCCTTGGGTAGATGTTGCTATTGTTCGACCCGCATTGGACGATGAACTTTTTGGCACTATTGGCTGAGAAGTCACTATTTGTTCAACTCTTTAATAAAAGTATTTGACAATTCTATACTTATATGAAACTACACAGATTTTTGATTTCTTGATTATAGATCCCCTTTTATACCCAGCATAACAGCCTTATTTGCAATTCATTTGAAAGGAACTGGGAAAATTTTTCCTTCCAAACAGTTAATGCTGGGGTTTGGTTTGGCTACCGCCTAGTCTTTTGATAATAAATCGGTTCTAGTCTTTTGGGTATATTGTGTATATTAAAG
>JAQYWN010000509.1 GCA_029379265.1 Rhizonema sp. NSF051 | reverse complement strand
AACTTGTACTCATTGTGAAGAAAATATAAATAAATTAGAAACATTCCAAGTTGATCGAGAAAACTAAACTTACAGAAATTTCTAACCGTTAGCTATCAGCATATGCTTTAGAATTGGCTGAAAAAACAGTAGCATAGTATATTTTTATTAATAATGAAGAGGTTTTTCCCAAATTACCGAATAGTTTAAAAGCATGACAGTTAAAAACTAGCGAACTCATTTAATTTCTGGCAATGCTATTTCAACCTGATACCATAGACATAAAAGTTTTTTGTGAACTAGCTTCAGAACCATCATCACGCAGACGCCGTTGGACATAACTGCCATTGGATTGTAACTCCCAAGCTTGGCGGTTGTCTGCCAGCATAATTCCCAAAATTTCTTGCAAGTCCTTAGCAATGTCAGGATCTTGCACTGGGGTAATGACTTCCACTCGGCGATCTAAGTTGCGAGGCATCAAGTCGGCACTACCAATATAAATTTCCTCTTGTGCATTATTATAAAAGTAATAAATGCGGGAATGTTCTAAGAAGCGACCGACAATGCTGATAATGCGGATATTTTCACTAATATCTTTTAGTCCAGGACGCAAACAGCAAACTCCTCGCACAATTAAGTCGATTTGTACTCCGGCACGAGAAGCTTCGTATAAATTTTCAATAATTTTTGGATCTACCAAAGCATTCATTTTGGCAACAATACGTCCGTTCAACCCGTTTTGAACATTTTCTATTTCACGACGAATAAATGTTACAAAGCGATCGCGCATATTCACGGGCGCAACCAATAGTTGTCGGTAAGACTTTTGTCGGGAGTATCCTGTCAAGAAATTAAACACATCTGTCACATCTGCTCCCAATTCTTCACGGCAACTAAATAATCCTAAGTCTGTGTAAATATGTGCCGTTTTTGGATTGTAATTACCAGTGCCAATATGCACGTAGCGTCGAATCTGTTCTTGTTCGCGCCGCACAACCAAGACAATTTTGCTGTGTGTCTTTAGACCTGCTAAACCGTAAACGACATGAACTCCGACACTTTCTAGACGCCTTGCCCAGTAAATATTATTCTCTTCATCGAACCGTGCTTTTAGTTCCACTAAAACCGATACTTGCTTGCCATTTTCAGCTGCAGTGATTAAAGCTTTAACAATGGGCGAGTCTCCAGAAGTACGGTAAAGAGTCATCTTAATTGCCAGTACATGAGGATCATGGGCGGCATGGGTAATAAAGCGTAGTACCGAAGCCGAAAAAGACTGGTAGGGATGGTGTACGAGTAAATCCCGCTCCCGAATGATGGCAAAAAAGTCTTTTCCTTCCTCTAACTCCCGTATATTCGGGTTTAAAATCGGCTCCCTAATCCTTTGCAGGCGGGGAGGAACGACAGACTGCCAAGGCGGATCTTTAAGTTCAAGTAGGGGTAATGCTATAAAGTACATTAAATCTCCCAATCCCAAAAGACCTTCTACTTCATAAACATCGCTTTCTCCTAAATCCAAGTCTTCCAAAAGTCTGCTGCGTATGACTTCGGGGGTTTGTGCTTGAATTTCCAACCGAACTGGAGTTCCACCAACACGACGTTTTCGTAGTTCCTGTTCGATCGCCAACAGCAAGTCATCAGCTTCATCTCCTTCTAAAGTCAAGTCGTTGTTACGGGTAATGCGGAAGAGATGATACTCCTGAATATTCATTCCCGGAAATAGCGACTCCAAGTTATGAGCGATCGCCTGTTCCAAAGGTATACCTGTCCAGTGGGCGGGCTTGTCATGATGATGAATTCCCAATTCTGGTGGTAAGGGTAAAAATCGCGGCAGAACTTTAGGAACTTTGACTCTAGCAAACAATTCTTCTTCTGTTTCGGGATTTTTAACCACCACTGCCAGATTTAAGCTGAGATTAGAAATGTAGGGAAAAGGATGGCTGGGATCAACAGCAAGCGGAGTTAGAACTGGAAAAATTTGTTCGTTAAAATAGGCGTCTAAGTAATTCCTTTGTTTGTCATCTAAATCAATGTAGTTGAGGATATAGATGCCATTATTTAGCAGTTGCGATCGCAGAACTTGCTCAAAATGTTGATGCTCTTGAGCTACTAAAGGACGCAAGGAAAAGCTAATATCGTCTAACTGTTGTTGTGGCGTGCGACCATCGAAAGTTAAATAGCTGACTTTCGCCTCTACCTGTTGTTTTAATGCCGCAACCCTTACCATGAAGAACTCATCCAAGTTAGAACTAAAGATTGCCAAAAACTTAAGGCGTTCTAGAAGGCGGTTCCTCGAGTCACAAGCTTCATGCAACACTCTGCTATTAAACTCCAACCAGCTTAATTCCCGGTTGAGATAGTACTGTGGATCAGAAAGATTGATTGGATTGGAAGTCTTCTTGGATTTTGGCATGATGACCAAACGACAGGTAATGCCCGTACAACTGGAATGAACTACTTTACATAGTAGATTAAAAAGGTTATTTATACGACAATGTTTCAAGCTACTCGTCGCCGTCTCGCCCTTTGGTACACTGCTATAACAGCGGTACTTCTATTGTTATTCGCTAGTGGTGTTTATTTATACTTTCATAGTACCTTAATTGAACGGATTGACGATACCTTAAATCATGTGGTGGAAGTCGTGGAGCGATCGCTCGTAATTGAGCGAGTCAAATCGGAACTGGGTGAATTCCGCATTAATGTAGAAGCCAGTTTTCACAACAATGCCGAGACAGTAGAAGACGATCGCATCGACTTAGAGTGGTTTAGTCCTACTGGTGAATTACTTTGGTCAACTTTAGCTCAACCCTTAAATATTCCCCTGCACCCCAACCGGGCAGGTGAAACTGTCAAAGTTGTTTGGGGAGTAGAGGAAGCACGGCAAGCAAAGGAAGAGAATTCAATCACTACTACTCTCTCCTTATCCCCCTCATCTGCCCAACGCTACATGCTTCCAGTCAGCAAAGGGCAAGAGAACACTGGCTCCTCCCCACTTCTATTGCGACAAGTCACAGAACGAATGCAAATTGGGCGACAGGTACTGGGATATTTACGTGTCAGCCATCCTTGGTTTGAAGTGACAAAACCCAGTCGGAGGTTGATGTTGGATTTAGCACTGGGGACTGGGTTGATGGTAGTTTCTGTTGCTGCCAGTGGTTGGTTTCTTTCGGGTAAAGCAATGGAACCAGTGCATGAGTCTTATCAACGCCTCAAACAGTTTACTGCTGATGCTTCTCACGAATTAAGAAATCCCATTACGTTGATTCAAACTAATGTGCAAGTTGCCCTTGCCGATCTTGATTGGAGAGAGGCTGAAGGTTCTACACATTTACACTATCAACAACAATTAAAGGTTGTGGAACGGCTGACGCAGCGTCTTGGGAAATTAGTTAACGATCTACTGTTTCTAGCGCGGCAAGATAGTGGGATCAGCACATATTCTTTTTCACCTTGTCCAATGGATGCTTTACTGATGGACGTAGTTGAAGAACAACAACTATTAGCTGCAGAAAAAGGACTTACCCTTTCTCTCAACTTGATCGATTCTCCGGCTTCAGAAACTAGTTTGGAATTGCTTGACAATTGGTTCACGTTTTTTGGTCATTGGGATCAACTGGTGCAGCTGTTCACGAATTTGATTGGCAACGCCTTGCAATACACTCCACCATCCGGACGGGTAAATGTGGAATTGGCACGTATAGAACTGACAAATCGTGTTTCTGGATTGCGTTACAGCACGAATCAGTTACAGATTAAAGTGAGTGATACCGGAATCGGTATTCCCGCAGAGGCAATACCTCGCTTATTTGACCGCTTTTATCGGGTTGATCCGGCGCGTTCTCATCCGGCTAGAAACACGAAGGCTGAAAGTTCCACTGGTTCGGGATTGGGGCTGGCGATCGCCCAAGCTATTGTCGAAAACCACCAGGGTCAAATTCAAGTTGAAAGTACTCAGGATATTGGCACCACTATAACTGTCACTTTACCAATCACTCTTGAGTCTTAATTTAACATCTTAAAAGTGTTTCCTGTGATAGATACGGTAAAGTATCTTAACATTCTAATTTAGATGATTATAAGCTATTAGTTACTAACTATTATCTATTAGCCAAACTTATTCAACTGAAACGCATTTATAAAAACATTTGCAGAGGGTCATCAAATGCCAATTTCCATAAGAAAAGACGTTACCTACAGTTTACTGAAAAAAATAGCCGAAACTGGTCAGGGGACGGGAGAAGTTAATTACTCAGGAATCAAGTTAGGAGATCAAGGATTAACAGAAGCAGAATTGTTAGGTCATCTGGATTACCTGAATCAATATCACTACATCAATGCTGAATTTTCAGGTGATGGACACGCAAAAAAAGCGGAATTGACGGATGAAGGGCGTAGATTGATAGAAAAGTTTGAAGCAGCTCCGAAAACGGAAGAGGAGGCATCATCTGTAGAGATCGCACCAAAAGATATGCCCTTTTTGGATAAAGTCATGGTATTGGGCAATTTTGCCGATGTCTTTGATGCTAGAGACGTAACCGAAGTCGTATTTCGTGTCATGCGCGATTTGATGACGACAGAAGCAGCCAAAAGAGTTGAGGGAGAATTGCACAAAGAGGCGTTGCCGACAAATGATAAAGCGCTGGCAATGGAAATTTCTGACTTGTGGCACGACACAAATCCGATTGTCGCATTCCTAAGTGAGGTTCGTCCACCTTGGCAAGGTCCTGGTATTTTTAAGATCGACTCGGATCGCTTTTTATTTAGAGTGGCTAATGAAGGTGGATTGCAGCCAAATGTAGATCGCGAACAGGCAGTCAAAGCAGTGTTTGCTGCTACCAAAGATGAATTATCAGAAGAGAGAATTCAGGAAATTGCTAGTTGGTTGCCTGAGCATGTGTGTAAACTATGGCATGAAGCAAAATCAAGTTAGGACATAGCAAAATACAAAGTTGTTGGTTTGTAGTTACTCTCTCAATAAGGAGAGCAACTGCAAACCAATAATGCTATCTATAATTCTATATACTTGGGAGATGCTAGAATCTGCCTCATACTTTAGTGTGAAAATAAATCATGTCTAGAGTAAGAGGGAAAAATGATTGATAATTGTTATTCTAAAGATTGCATAACCCCCAATAATCAGACGTATTTATAAGCAACAACAGTAACAGATAGCAGCAGTCGGATTTCTCTTAGGAAGAAATAAAATCTGTTGCCAGTATATAAAAATTATTTTTGAACATCTTTCTAAGAAGCAAGAAGCATATTTTGGAGAAAATAAAATGAAGAAATCGCAAAGTTTAAGCAAGCAGATAAAGTTGTTTAGCATTCTCTGTGGAGGATTCTTGCTTGGGTTGCCAGCTCTTCCTATGGTAGCAAGAGCACAACAACAGACGACTCCAAGAGTCAACCCTTGCCCAAGCATATTTTACGCAGAACCGCACAACAGTCAAGTAGCCGTTCCTCAAGGATGTCCACCTAATGCTTACACACGGCAACAAATGAAGGTGCAAGGACAGAGTTCTGACTCTAGTGTCTCTACGCCCTTAACTCCTAACCAAATGCAACCGAATATGGGAGGTGTAGTTCCTAGTAACAATCAATCACAGTCTTCCAAATCTCGTCAGTCTTCAACAACAATAGATTCGGACGACGGTATCAATATTCAACAAACCCAAAGTTCTGTCATTCAAACGCAGCAACCATCTGTGGCTATGGTAATGCCTACAGATGGTAGGGTTACGGTGAGGTTAGTGAATAAAACAAACGCACCCGTATCATATCAAGCAATCGGCGATACAGCACCTCGAACGCTTCAAGGTAAGGCAGATGTAGTTTTAAGAGGTTTACGTATACCCGCAACAGTAACATTCCACCGTAGAGATAGTGGATTGTTGATGGTTACACCACAGAGTGCCTCCTCTCAACAAGGAATGCTGCAACTGACACTTCAAGAAACAACAGACTTAGGGATGGATAGAAGTGCTTTAAGGATTGAACGAAGTGGTGCTGTGTTCTTGAATTAGTAAGACTTGCTTTTTTAACTACTAACTAGTTTGATGGTACTTAAGTCACTTGTTATCAAAGACAAGTGACTTAAGCATGCAAGTAAAAAAAAGCATATTATTTATGTTTATGC
>JAQYWN010000508.1 GCA_029379265.1 Rhizonema sp. NSF051 | reverse complement strand
ATATTAATAAGCACATAATATACGTTTTTATGCACAAAATACGGCAAATAGAGTTAAAGTATGTATATTAGACGCAAAGAAGGGTAACTTATATGTATGCGACTGTATGCAAAGACGAGGAAAAACGTTTAGTGGGACGACCTAAGAGAGACGATAAAACAGAAAGAGCTAATTTAAAACTAAATTCCGAAATCAGGAAAATCTTAAAAACTTTAGCCATCATGAACGGTCGAAGCGAAAGTTCTCAAGTTGAGCGGCTAATAATTGAGTCTGAAGCTTTAAACAGATTTTTAAAGAAAAATCCTGAAATTGCAGCTAAACTATTACCCGGTTTCAATGAAGAAGTTTCAGATGTTTTCAACGAGACTGTAAGTGATGATTAACCCATCGACACTAGACCTTAATCAACTTCGATACCTATCCCAGAAGACAAAACGTTGTTGCTGCAATATACCACGTGATATAAAAAGTCAACAGTATTATGAAATTTAGTTAAGTATTATCCGGAACTTTGAGGTAATCCAAGATATACTAAGTATCAAGGTGTGGACAAAAAAGGATAAAAACATGCTCGGTATGACACGCGACAATAGCTCCGCGTTTTCGACAAGGCTAAAATACTATCAAATAAATGAGTTTCGCCAAGCTTGCAACCACCTAAATATTACCCCCTCAACACAAATGAGGATTTTAATTACTGATTTTCTTGAAAAAAGAAAATCAGAAAGCACCCGTAGTGCTTGATAATCTAAAAAAGAATCGCTGAGTCTTCTGCCGTCCAAAGCAAAACCCAGCGATTCTCAATTTATTGATTATTAAGGGCAGCCTTACGGAAAATCTGTAAAAATCCCAGAGCCACCAAAACAAAACAAATATAAGTCAATTCTAACTTGAATTGCAATAAAAACAAGACGCCCAAATAACGAATATATAACGAATTTTTAAAGATTAGGCTCCAGATTAGATTTTTCACAAGCTGCCTCCTGTAAACGTAAGGAGGTTAGATTGAATAATAGAACGAATAGTGTTGATAAAATTCAGCAACTCGAACTGACTCCGGTATCAGAGCCAAAACTGCCAAGATTTCAGTGGGCGGGATGGTGGCAAGAGTGTCCGGAGTGCGATCGCTACGGTACCCATGCAAAGGGCAACGAAATATACTGCCAATATTGCAATCTTTTCCGTGGTTTCCTCGACTTGAGGGCGGAAAAATGAACAATACAGTAAATATTCGAGCGCACCATCTTGAGGAATGGAGAAAATCGGGTATACCTGATCGTGTTACAAGTCTGAATATTGTGTCACTTGAAGGTTCGGCTGTTACCAGAGTTCTAAATCTGGATCACGAAAATTCATACATCCAAAATCTCAATAGATCTTTACTCAAAGGCGGTTGGTATTCTGGTGGTACATTCAAGGCAGATGACCCACGACCTGATCCACGCAAATCTGGTGAAGTAATTAAATATGAGTTTGTTCGTGGGAAATCACCGCAACCTTATCGCATCCAATTGACTGAGGAAATTTGGCAAGCGATCGCGACTAAATATGGTGTACCAAAACCATCAGATCAAGATGGTTGGGATTGGGTCATAGCCAATCTAATTCCAATTGCTATTGTCGAAGGTGTCAAGAAAGCGGCTTGTGTTGCAGTTAATACATTGATACCGTGTGTTGCTGTCTTGGGGCATAACTTAATTTATAAAAAAGATGGTGACGTTACGTTCCCAGAACTTTTGCACTGTGATAGGGTAATTTACCTTTGTCTGGATGAAGATATGAAAATATCTACAAGACGTGCTGTAGCACGTTCTACGCAGGGCGTAATCGACCGTATTACTAAAGCTGAAGGTAAATATCTTGAAAAACCACGAGCGCAACTTAAGATCTGTAAGTGGTTTGATTGGTCGAAAGGTGTCGATGACTACTTTTTACGGCATGGTAAAAACGCACTGGAGAATGTTTTTGAGAAATCTTTTGACTGGTGGCACTGGATTGATGATAGTTTCTCAGCACTAGGGTTTACACCAGCAATTATATTTCAGCAGCGATTTGAGCTTATCAAATTGCACCCGGAAATTGTGTTAGTGTGTTTTATTGCTCGTAAGGGCGGCGGAAAAACTTGGTTGATGAAACAACTGGCAGCACAGGCTAAGGATGAAAACCGACCACTATTAATGTGTACACATAGAATTGGATTAACTGAGGCAAACGCTAAAGAACTTGGTATCCCTTTCATTGGTGATCTTGATGATAAAGTTGTCGAGGTTAAGCAAGTCTCACTTGTGATTGATTCATTGTGGAAAATAAATCCACAGAATTTCGCAGGTGGGGTTGTTTTCATTGACGAAATTGTACAAGTTGTAGAACATCTAAATACATCGGAAACATGTACAAACAAACGCCAAAAAATTCTCAAGACACTAAGGGAACTCTGTCAAGTTTTGCGCTCAACTGGAGGTAATCTTGTTGTGGGTGATGCTGATTTAAACCAAGTCACTATTAATTTTCTACAAGGTTTGTTGGGTGGTAATGTTGAACCATACATTATCGCCAATGAATACCGGGAACCCAGTTACACGGGATATCTTAGCGCCGGGTACGCTGAAATAGGTGATAACGGGCACGAATACCATAATCCTGCTGATCTGATTGCAACAGCTATTAGCTATGGTCTAGAGGGAAAACGGGTCTTCCTCGGATTGACAGGACAAGGAGAAGATTCACGATGGGGTACGATTAATGTCGAAAAAATGGCAAGACATTATGGCATCAATGATTTAATCCGATGCGACAGTGAAACAACAAAAAACCCAGAACACCCAGCTTTCGGAGTTACGAAAAAGATTAACGAAGCTTGTGATACTTATCAGTTCGTTATTGCTTCTACTGCCCTTGGTGTTGGTGTTAGTATTGAAAATCAAAAACCTTTTGATATAGTTATCATTGTTGGTTCAGGTGTTGGGTCTTGCGACAGCTTGCGTCAATTTCCAATGAGAGTACGTGATATAACAGTGCCTAGATTATTGTGGATTGCTGATGAGGGGCTGAATGATCAATACAAAGAATTAGGGCGATCACCGACACAAATTGATTCAAATAGCCGAGGTTTATTAGCAAAGCAGAAGCAATTACTTGATGTTCATGATAAGGAATGGGCATCAGAATTTACAGAAATAACTGTCAACCAAACTGCTGTTAATTACATCAATAATCTGATTACTGCCAGAAACGCTGAAGTTTACGACTATTGTAAAACAGTGCGTTACGGGCTTATCAAAGAAGGTGTAAACATCGTTGATATTAATGAAGCCAGCGAAATCTTTTCAATTAAAATTGAACCGTCTACCATTGCTGAACTGAGCAAAAATATCAAAGAGATGTCGATTGAAGATTTGCACCTAAAAAAGGCTGCGGCTGAAATTCCTGACAAAGAAGGTTATGACAAATTAAAAAAACAAACAACGTACACTGACGAAGAACGCATAACATTAGAGGCGGCAATCCTCTCAAGAAAATATGGTGGAATTGAACTAACGCCAGAAATGCAAGAAAAAGATGCTGACGGTTGGTACAACAGATTGCGATTGTTATATGCTTGCACAAGTGGTAACCAAGTGCTAAAGGACTTAGACGCACTCTCAGCTAATCGGCATGTTTCATCAGGAGATGGTTGTATTATTCGACACGATTTTATTGCAGATCACTCTCGCCTATTACAAGCAGCATTTATTGAGAAATCCAATATTTTAGCTTTGCTTAATAAAGAAATTATTTCCGCTAATGATCCCGATTGTATGGGTGTCCATAATTTTATCACCGAACACGAAAAAGGTTTCGCCACAGTCTTTAATAATAATCTCAAAAACTACAAGTTGAAAACGGATAAGTTTAACTTTCAAATCGTAAGACTGTTGCTAAATAAATTAGGTCTAGAAACTAGTGAATCTGGTAAACAACGCATTAAAGGTAAATTAGTAAGGACTTACAAAGTAGTTGTACCTAATGATGGACGCAATGAAATTTTTGAAAAATGGTTAGCAGAAGACACAGAAAGACAAAAGAAATGGTCAGAACGAAAACATGAGCGATCTGTAGTCTTACTGGCTAATTCCATTAATGCTGATATTGATTTAATTGAATTTGAGAAACATAAGCAAATTACTTACTTTAATGAAATTTGGGAAAGAGTTAAGACTGACGACAGAATTGCAATCATAAATAAACTTGAAAAGTTTTCGTTACCCATTCCTTCGATTATTCACCTAGATCCAAAATCCCAAAAATATAAAGAATATCTCGCTGATATTGATACATGGCAAGTTTTAGCACTAGATACTGAAACTTACGGATTAGACACTAAAAATAAAGACGGATTACATGCACGAAAGGGTCGAATTAGGTTAATACAAATTAGCAATGGGCAAACAGTCTATATAGCTGATTTAGGTGGTCGAGAACAACCACAAGACACAACAAAGTATGATGATTTCTTAAAACTGCTGAATCAAAAGTGTTCTGATCCAGATATCAAAATCATCGGTCATAATCTACACTTTGACTTGCGGTTCCTAAAATTTCAGTTAGGTTTTAACCGCGCTAAGAACGTACAAGATACGATGAAAGGATTACAAATATTCTTCGGTGATTACGGCGGATTACAAGTCTTACCTGGTGGGTATGGCTTAGGCAATGCTTGCGCTAAGTTCTTAGGAATTGCTGTTGACAAAACAGAACAAAAATCTGACTGGGGTGCAACTTTGACACCATTCCAAATCGAATATGCCAGTCGTGACCCATTTGTAAACTGGCATTTGTACCAGAGAATCAAAGACTTATACACAGATCCAGCAAAATATGGCTTCCAAAAACTTACTCAAAGTAATATTAGAGATGCTTGGCAGCTAGAAAATGATATTATTCCATGCGCAATAGAACTAGAAGTCAACGGCTTGCCTATAGATCGTGCAGAAGCGCAACAAAGTTTAGAACAATGTCAAGCAATCCAAAAACAACTGTTAGACAAATGGCAAACAGAAGTACCAGCATTTACTTATTCACAAAATCAAAAACTTAAATCGCATCTAAACCAAAAGTATGAGTTAAATATTAAGTCATTGAACAAATCTGCATTAGCCGATTTGAACCACTTATCTGAGGTTCAACTACTTGGTAAATTAAGAGCAATCAAAGTTCCTATTCAGCAGCTAGAATCATTACTACGATCAAGTGAGGCGACAGGTAGAATACAAACAAATTTCAAAACGCTTACGGGGACTGGTAGATTTTCAAGTGGAGATAGCAAAAGGTTTAAAGATTTACCAAACTTACAATCTATCAGTGCTAAAGGTAGTCCGGCATTAAAAGAATTTGCTATTCCGAAGGTGCGTGATTGTGTTACACCTAATAAGTCAGATACACAATTTTATATTATTGACCAAAAAACGGCGAGTAAAAAACTAAAAACCTATCAACATATTTTGACACTGACCACAGATGAAAAATGGGTTGCATACATTAATAATGTCATCAAACATTTACAAAGTATCATCAGTTGTCCTAATGATATTGTCCTTGTAGATGAAACACGAAAATATTCTTGGGAGGATAATGGGGAGTTTCTCAACAAATATAAAGACTACGATCCAGCAATTAAGACATGTGCGCGTTTGGTTCAAAACCGAGTGATTGCAATAGTTGATCTAGCCGCATCCCACGGAAGAATTGCTGCTGACGTAGCTGATGATGAAGTAGCAATTCTTGGATGTAATGATGAATCAATCGATAACCATTCAAAAGTTGCTGAATACGTTGCTCGTGCATTAGGTGAAAGCTTCAGTTGGGAAGAAATTCAAGCCAATAAAAAAAATCAACCATACAAAAGTTGGAGAGATACAGCCAAAAATACATACTATGGTTGGCTTAATGGTGCTGGTGCTAAACGAGTCCAAGAACAAACAAAAGCAAACTCTGGACAAATAGTTTCAATAGAAGCTTGTCAGGCATCAATCAAAGGCTGTGAAAATCTCTACCCAAATGTTGTTAATTTTAGAAATAATCTTGTCGCTGAACTGAGTAATAAGGCAAATTTACAATTCATTGATGGTAAATATTATGC
>JAQYWN010000507.1 GCA_029379265.1 Rhizonema sp. NSF051 | reverse complement strand
AGCAGGGAGCAGGGAGCAGGGAGCAGGGAGCAGGGAGCAGGGAGCAGGGAGCAGGCGTGTGATTGTCACGTGGTTTCCGTGTTTTCTCATTAGTTAATGTCCTAATCTACCAGGCAACTGCTGTAAGCCAAGAAAGAAAATAAAGGAGTAGGAGTAATTTTACAGTCGGAAGGGAGTAAATGTTAAATGCTGACGTTTGTGAAGGTATTTGCCAGTATACAGTATAATTTTACACTTGCTGTTATTTTAGACTTCTCAGCTTGATTTATCCTGAGCAGATCGACAATAACTTGAAAATCATATAAGGAAGAACACAAAACACAGAACTCAGAATGGCCCTATGGGAAAATGGTGGCGGTTTAGTATCGAAGTTTTCTCTTCTTTACTGATGAAATACGAATGCAAGTGACTATTATTGCCACCCAGTTATACAGAAGCCTTCTAAGTTCTGAGTTTTTTCTATTGACTTGCTGCTTACATGTGCCCCTTGAGGGTATGTACACTGCGTTTTGGCTTTTAAGCCGCAAAGAGCGTGAATGATACTGCACACACCGATAATTTTGTTTGGAATCGGCAAGTATACCACCGCTTGAAACTTGCCTTAAGTCTTGGTTTGCGGCGACAAATTTTTGTAGCGGTATGCGATGACTTAACCCTGAGAAATCAGGTTGCTGCTCGCTTGCATTCAACTTTAGCTTATCCGGTTGGACAGGTACTCTATCAGCCATCAGATATAGAAGAAGCCAGCACTCCAGCTTATCCGCGATTAGTTACCTTACGGTTGAATTTAAATGATCCTAATCCCATAGCCCAGATCAATCAATGGTTAGCTAATTATCCACCGCCTATCTTCGGAGCATCAAAAGATACTCCAGGGCGACCATTACCTATACCAGCATTTCAGATTGTCGGTGTTGAGCAGCTAACCAAGCAATCAGTAGCCGTACAACGTCTATTTTTGCACTATTTGCGTTTAACAGAGCAGCATTTATCAAGTCCCGAGTCTAGCCAATTCTTAGAATCAAGCTTACTCTTATGGGTGCCGCGTCCTTGGTTATATGCTATAAATCAATCAGCGCCACAGTTTTGGCAAAACCGTACAGGTGTTTTTGTGTTTGCTGGAGAACCTACACCGACAACTCAAAATAGAAGTTCGCCAGAACGTTTTTCCGGTTCTAGAAGTTTAGATTTAGGACATATTGAGCAATCGATTTTGGAAGAATCCGTCACGAAAGAAGATTTTGATTTCCAGAAACAGATACCAGTGAATCGCGGACAAAAACAGCCAGAAGTTCGAGAGTTAAAATCACTCAAGAAGAGACAGATTCCGCAGGAGTCAACTGCATTGAGAACTGGCAATATCTCATCGTCATTGCCTTCGTCTTACATTAACAAGGAGTTAACGGAGCTAGTACTAGCAACAATTAATACTACAGTTTCTGAGAACGAAGATCAAAGCTTGCAAGTCCGACAAATTCTAGAAGAGATTGAGGATTTACACGCACAAGAAAAATCAGAGACAGCACTGGCAGCAGTGTATTATCGCTTGGGCAACTTATATCGCCTTCGCATTGAGCAAGGACAATCAAATTTAGAAAACTTGATGGTAGCAATTCTTGCTTATCAAGAGGCAGTAACCTACGACGATAGCTCACCTCAAGTACCAGATATTTTGAACGATTTGGGCACACTCTATTGGATGCTGTCTCGTACACCCCCTAATTCTGAGGACGGACAATCTTACATAGAGCAGGCAATTGAATTTTATCAATTGGCTTTGAAGCTAATATCGCTACAGGCAAATTCTGAAACTTATGCAAGAGTGCAAAATAATCTCGGGACAGCTTATGGTGATTTAGCTCGATTTTCTAACCCAGCAGAAAATTGGCAGCAAGCAGTTTTAGCTTATAGCGAAGCACTACGCTTGCGGACATCTGATATGGAATTATTGAAGTATGCTGCCTGCCAAAACAATTTAGGAACAGCTTACTGGCATTTAGCGCAATATAACCAACCTGTCGAGCATTTGAAGAAAGCGATCGCATCTTATAAAGAAGCACTGATTCAGTACAACCCTGAAGAGGAACCGCTTAAGTATGGCATGATTCAAAATAATATCGGTACTGCATACTGGAATATTGCACAATACGAACAACCATTGAAGAATCTACCGCTTGCTGTTGAAGCTTATAACGAAGCATTAAAGTATCGCACTCCAGCTAATGTTCCTGCCGCCTGCGCCGCCACAGCAAATAATCTTGGTACTGCTTACTCGCACTTAGCAAACCTATCGCAAATAACCAAGGAAGAACAGCAGAAGTTTTTAGATCTCTGTATCATAGCTTACAAAGAAGCACTTGCTCTGGCTCATTCACTGAACGGTGTGTCTTTAAGTTTTGATATGAGCGCAACTCACAATAACTTAGGTTTAGCCCATTATAAACTCGTCACAGATGCTTATTTCAATGGTGACAAAGCAATGCGCTCCCAACACCTAGAAGCAGCATTAGATAACCACTTGCAAGCATTAAATGGATTGAGCAAACAACCAGAAGCTTATCAAGCTACACTAACTTATATAGTGAAAACGATTCACGCCTTTCATAATGAATTAGGTATACAAGGACAGAATCTTGCTTTATCTAAAGTCCCAGGTCAGTTATTACCAGAAATTTTGCCAAAATTATAATTTTTAAATTTTTAATTGTTAATTATTTTATCAACTGACCATTAACAATTAGCCACTATTTACTCACCTGCATTAATTACAGAATATATTGATGAGTAATCATCGTGAGCAAATGACATTTTGATGGCCATTTCTAGAATTTCCTGCACGCCCTCGATACTGCTGACATTTAAACCAACTGATTTGGCTTCATCAATAAACAAATCGGTGTCTTTCATCAAATGCTTTATGGGAAAGTTCGGATTTGTATAATGACTATCCAACATCCGTTGCAGTTTTTTGTCAAATGTAGGTGCGTAAAGGGCGCTTTTCCGTAGAATTTGCATAAACAAGTCTACATCGACACCTTGTTGCTGGGTAAAACTAAGCGAGAGAGCAAAAGCAGCTGTAAGAGAGGCAATAAGTTGATTGAGCGCTAATTTGAGCGCAGCCGCAGTTCCTACAGAGCCAACAAATACAGGTTCTGAGCCGAAGTGCTGTAATAGCTTTAAGTGACGTTGATATTGTTCTCGTTTTGCACCTACCATGACAATCAGTTTTCCCGCTTCTGCTTCGGGAATACTACCCAAAACGGGTGCTTCTATATACTCAGCGCCAACCGAAACTACTGCATCCCTAATTTCTTTACTTTCTGTGGGACTAATTGTCCCCATTTGGATAATAGTGCGTCCTGCTAAAGCTGGTGACGATTGATCTGAAAGCAGTACGTTATAAATAGCACCAGTATTGGTAAGCATGAGAATGACATAATCAGC
The DNA here is from genome assembly GCA_029379265.1 of Rhizonema sp. NSF051. GTDB lineage: Bacteria > Cyanobacteriota > Cyanobacteriia > Cyanobacteriales > Nostocaceae > Rhizonema. The sequence goes on along the minus strand of JAQYWN010000507.1, from coordinate 2,679 downwards.
TTCACGAATTGCTTGGTGAGGTTTTTCGACAATTTGCGCGCCTGCTGCTTGTAGTGGTGCTAATTTTTCTGGAGTCCGGTTGTAAGCAATTAACTGTATCTTTGCAGCTAACAGCCTTTGAGCCATAGGTTGCCCCATCAATCCAGTCCCCAGAAATGCTACCTTCATTAAAATCTCCTTATTCTTTGCTCAATTTAAATTCAGTCAGGGAGTCGTTCGTCTTGGGGTGGGGAGTGGGAAATAGGATCTGGTTATTTGTGAGTTGTTGATTGTCAAAAATACTTCCCAACTCTCCAAAGCGTCAACGAGGGAAACCCCCTGATCGCACGCACCGACTTCTGCCGCTCAGACAAATGGCGTTCTACGGTGGTGCAAGCTTCTCCCCACTTCCTTAACCCCCTGCGGCAAAAGAAACCATAATCAACACTGAAAGTAAGATCCCAGGGGCAAGTAGTAAAACTAGCGTTAACAATTCGTGGGCGTTCATAATATCACCTTTTTTATGTCTGTTTTCACTGCTATGTTAAACTAAGTAATCCCTGTGCAAGATGAATACAGTTTTTTTTAAGTTTAATCTGGTACAATCAGTCCTTTCAAGGGTTGTATAGTTTCTGTCTTTGTCAGTCCTTTACTTTGAACGAGAACACCGAACCCGCCTAATCCTAAGGGGTCTAAAAGTTGGTGTAGTGAATCTCGACGGCTTAGCAACTGAGATGCAGGTTGTTCTGTGTACGAGAGCTTGGCAAGGCGTTCTCCCAAACCCAACGCCATCAAAAATAATCCTTGCTGCGTAAATCCGACTTTATCTATTCCGCAACTCTGACCCCATCTCTCTAAAGCAGTAAAGTCAACGTGGGTTGTGATGTCTTGTCTCCCAACGTTAATATAAGGATTGTTGTGGCGTTGATGCTGGTAGTAGCATTGGAGCGTTCCTTGCGATCGCCTCGGGTTGTAGTAACGACTTGCAGAGTAGCCATAATCTATTGTTAACACATATCCGCGCTGCAAGCGGTTTGCTACTATACCCAACCAATGTAATGCAGCTAGATTGATTTCGCTGCGAAAACCATCTGGATACGCACTTAGGGCGTTTATGCCAACTAAATCGAGATATTGAGTTAGCTGAATTGTTGAAGGTTCCCCGCTAACTTCTACAAATGATGGTGTGGGGCGACTTGAGGACGCCGAGACATTCTCCTCTTCCCCATCTGTTGAGGTTGTTACATAAATTTCTTGTAGTTGCTCAGCTTTTAAAATGAATTGATGCACGGGAAAAGCATCTACCAATTCATTAGAAAAAAAGCAGCCAACAATTGAGTTGCTTGGTATTTCCTCTAGATCACACCAACATACAGGAAATTCTTGCAAGCGTTGCTGTTGTTCAAGCCTCAAAGCCGAAGACTTCTCAACTATGATATAATTAAGAGCCTTAAAAAAATCTGAGTCCTGCTGCTGGATAGACTTAAGAATATCTAAAGCCAAGAATCCTTGCCCCGCACCCATTTCTACTAAAGAGAACGGTACTGGACGCCCTAAAATCTCCCACATTTGGAGAAATTGTACCATTAATAATTCACCAAACTCTCCACCCAGATGAACAGATGTAAAAAAATCACCTTGCTGCCCAAGGTTCACTGCCTTTGTGGAGTAGTAACCGTGCTTGGGGTGATACAATGCCGTGTCCATATACTCAGAGAAAGTGATACGCCGATGGGGACTTGCGGCAATGCGATCAGTTATTATCTCACACAGTGCAGGCTGAGAATGATCTGTAGAACGATAAAGTCTTGGTTGTGAATTATCAAAATTCATCCTTTAAATTTTTCTTCTCTTGTACCTGATAACTTGAGCTTAACTTAAGATCCCCGACTTCGTAAAAGAAGTCGGGGATCTTGTTTGTCACGTATTGTAGAGAATTGAACAGAAATTTTTATTATGAGTTACACCCTTTACCCTGATACCTCACCAAGCCCCTTGAAGCAGAAGAATTAACGAGTCAAGATATTGATAGCAGCACCCGCAGCTGCACCAGTAATAGCATTGTTAAGAGTATGACGGTGGTTAGTGATTAAGCCAGTTGCCGTACCAGTAGCTGCACCTACTGCAGTATCTTTCACCAAGTCATGATTTCTATGATGAGTTGCGCCGTTATCAACTGCATGAACCGCAGCACCAGCAGCTGCTCCATTCACAGCATTATTTAAGATAGAACTATTATGAGTAATCACTCCAGACACAACACCAGCAGCGGTTCCAATACCAACATCTCTGATCCAATGATCATCTGCAGATGCAGGTTTTACAGATGCTACATTGACACCAATTAGACTTGAAACAACTAAGCCAGGTAATAGTGCCCGTTTTAAAACTTTATTCATGACCATACCTCTGAAATCAAAATTTGAACACTCTTCAAACCGTTATGTTTCTAGTGTAAATAACAGTTTTTTTTTTGACATGACCCGATTGGGTGATTGTGGCATTTATGCAATTTTTTAACATCAGCTTCCTCGGCTTGCTTCTCAGTTGTGTACAATACGCGGCGTTCTACATTTGTTTTTGAATATATATTTGATATAGCGACGGAAGACAGCATCTAATGTTCCAACTTTGCCTTTTTGTTGAGGGGTATAAGAATTATCAATGCAGAACCCCACCCCAGTAAAGCTGTGCTTTACG
>JAQYWN010000506.1 GCA_029379265.1 Rhizonema sp. NSF051 | reverse complement strand
AATCCACATATCCCATATCTAAAATTAAAAATTCGTACACTTAGAAGACAATTTTCATTCTTGTCTCAAAGTCGTCAAGCCTGAATCTAAAAACCTTGACCACTTTTCGCCTAATTTAACGCGATTCTTTCACAATATAATCAGATTGAATTGGTTGTAATTTTCCCATTCGTACCAAAGATTGATAAATCATTGCCGCTACCTCAGCACGGGTAGCTTCTCTATTAGGGGCTAGAGCTTTAGGATCTGGGTAGTTGACAACAAGACCATTTTCTGTAGCAATTGCTACTCTATCTGTAGCATAATCAGGAATCTCTTTAGCATCTTGATAGCTGCTTAAAAGTCGATCTTGGGGTGACGTTCCTTTTAGATTTAAACCACTGATAAGAGCAACTAAAACTTGTACTCGTGGAATCCCTTGATCAGGTTGGAAGCTTTTGTCAGGATAGCCTTTTAAAAAGCCAGTATTAATAGATTGGTTAATCGATTGAGTCGCCCAGAAATTTTCAGGGATATCTTTAAACGCGATCGCATTATTACCAATCTCTTTATTATCAAAAGCTTTTTGTAGTATGGCAGCAAATTCTGCACGGCTGACAGGCTGATTTGGCCTAAAAGTATGATCTGGAAAGCCTGTAATGATGCCACGGGAAGAAAGAGTGTCAATAAACCCTCGTCCCCAAAAGTCAGATGGGACATCCACAAATGCAAGTGGCGGGGGAATTGTCGGCAGTTTTTCCCCTGACTTTAACGGGCGATCGCCCAATGGATTCGTACTAGAGGGGGGGGGTATCAAAGGCACGGGTACAGGTATTGCTGACTTTGGAGCGACAAAAGGCAGCGCGGGTAAAGGAGGTGTATAATCTGGTGCGTTTGGAGTCGCAGTAGGTTCTACTTCCGTTGTTTGTGGAACTGCTTGTTGATAAGGGTATGGCGAAATTGGGGAAGTTGGGACTGGTAATAATACTGAGGAAGATGGAGAAACTGAGGTACTCGGAACAGAAGGTGAGAGTAGAGTATCTAAGTTCCAACCTGAATTTTTGTGGAGGAATGACCAAAATAAAATTCCCCCGATGGTGGCAAAGGCAATCAAAATACCAATAAATTCATCAAACCCGAGGACATTGGTTTGAGATGAGTTGGGATCTTCAGAAGGAGGCATATTTGGATTTGAGTTTGTGGGTCAAATTTTCTATTCATAGACTAATACGAAGCGAGACATATTTGAATTTTTCTAACATGCTAGTAGATAAAACGTTTTATAACACTCGCAGCATACTGGGAATACTATCTATTGCTTCTAGAGCCTGAATTTCTGCCAATGCCTGACGAAAATCACCTTCTCGAACATCATGGGTAACAACAACAATTTCTGCCCGATGTCCTTGAAAACCAGTTTGGACGATTGACTCTAAACTCACTCCATGATTACCAAAGTAAGTCCCCAATTGACCAATCACTCCAGGTTCGTCTTTGGTCAGGAAACGGGTGTAAAATCGCGTCACAAGTTCTGCCATTGGTGTAATTTGGCAGTATTCTTGATGTCCGCAAACCAACAGTTGGTTTGGAAAAGCGATTTTGGACTGATGTATTTCTTGGCTACTTGCTTCTTCAGTTTTTAGAGTAGCGACTAAGTTTAAAATATCTGATGATACCGCACTGGCGGTTGCGCCGGCCCCAGCCCCTGGACCAAAAAACATAACTTGCCCAAGAGGTTCACCTTCAACAAGAATGGCATTATTCACATCGTTAATGCTGGCTAAGGGATGAGTTCGAGGGACTAAGGTAGGATGCACTCGAACTGAGAGGGCGGGAGGCGAAGTCATAGTTTCCCAAGGCCTGATGCCTGCGGGAAAGCCGTCTCCAGTACTGCCTCCTGTTGAGGTAACGAGCGTGGGAGAATCCATTCTTTTAGCAATGCCAAGTAATTTGATGATGAATCCTAACTTCTTGGCGTAGGCAATATCCGTCCTACTGACTTGCCGAATTCCCTCACAATAAACTTGTTGCAGGTTGATACGTCCACCAAAAGCTAATGATGCCAAAATAGAAATCTTATCTGCTGCGTCCAAACCGTCTACATCAGCACCTGCGTCTGCCTCAGCATAACCCAACCTTTGAGCATCAGACAAAACATCATCAAAGCTGCTTCCTTCGGTTTGCATCCGCGAAAGGATGTAATTGGTTGTCCCGTTAACAATCCCAAGCACGGTATGAATCCGATTAACACTCAAAGACTGCTTTAAAGGTTGAATGACTGGAATACCACCACCCACAGCAGCTTCTAGCATGACATAAACGCCCCTCTGATTGGCTGAAGTGAAAATTTCATCCCCAAAACGAGAGATCGCGGCTTTATTAGCAGTAACAACGTGTTTGCCAGCACGTATTGCTTTTAACATTAGCGATCGCGCTGGTTCCAATCCTCCTATGACTTCGACTACAATATCTACCGCTGGATCAGTGACAATCGCATCTAAATCTGTTGTAAAAGTTTCTGCTGGTAAGTTGACAGTGCGCGATTTGGAGAGCGATCGCACTCCAACACGATAAATTTCGATCTCCTGTAACAATGGGTGACGTCCAGTCGCATCTAATAATAACTGGACTGTACCCGTCCCTACCGTACCTAATCCCAGTATTCCCAGCTTAACACCCACAAGTTTACCTATTTTGGATTATCTTGCTCTATTGACAAAAAACGATTTTAGGGGTGTATGAACATACACCCCTAACAAAGGTTACCAAATATTATGCATTTAGAAATCTTAGATTCTAGATCTTAGATTTTGAACAGTTAATCCAAAATCTAAAATCTGTGCATGAAATTAGTAGGTTTCAACATGCCAGCGACCAGCTTTTCTAATTTGCTTCTGGTAATCAGTCCAGTTTACACCTTCTTTACTAGCTGCTGCTGATAGTGCAGCATCAATGCCTTCTTCCATGCCGCGCAAACCGCAAATGTAAGTGTGGGTTTTTTCCTCTTTAATTAACTTCCACAGTTCGTCTGCATGTTCTGCCACACGATCTTGAATGTACATTCTTCCGCCTTGGGAATTTTTCTGTTCGCGGCTGATGGCGTACGTGAGGCGGAAGTTATCAGGATACTGCTGTTGCATTTCTTCCAATTCTTCTTTGTAGAGGATATTGGCAGTTGTGGGAATACCAAATATCAACCATGCAAATCCTTTAAACTCAAATTCTGGATTAGCGGCTTTTTCTGCGTCCTTAAACATCCGCCACAGATAAGCCCGCATCGGAGCTATTCCAGTTCCTGTCCCCATCATGATCACTTTGGCATCAGTGTCAGCAGGGAGTAACATTTCTTTACCTACTGGACCTGTGATTTTCACCTCATCGCCAGGTTTTAAAAAACAGAGGTGTGTAGAGCAAACACCATACACTGTTTCATTGGTTTCAGGATGCTTGTATTCTAGTTGGCGAACACAAAGTGATACTGTCTTGTCATCTACGTCATCACCGTGACGAGTTGAGGCGATCGAGTACAATCTGAGTTTCTCCGGCTTACCGTTCTTGTCCAATCCAGGTGGGACAATACCAATACTTTGACCTTCTATATACCGCAAATCCCCTTCAGAAATGTCGAATTTGAGGTGCTGAACTATACCAATTCCGCCTTCAGAGACTAATGTTTCATTTGATATACATTTACCGATAAAAGGAGCATTTGGACGGTAAATGTTTACAGGAACATCAGCGTGAGCGTCTTTTTTAGCTTTCGCTTGAGTCATTTTGTTGCCTTCTTTGTCCTTTTTCTTAGGCTGTTGCTCAGTTTCAGGCGTGGCTTTACCATTCCCTTGACGAAGAGCAGTCTCCTCAGGCGTGGCTTTGCTAGTGGCTTCGCTGTTAGCACTCTCTTCATAGGCTTGTCCATTGAGTTGCTCTAGAACACTCAAAGATTGGATACTAACAATTTTGCCGCCCAGGCGAGTTATCCGTCGCATTTCCTGATTCATGCGGTTGTAAGGTACCTTGAGGAACACACTGCCACTTTGACGAATTGGGTAGTTCGTTTGATCGGTTTCTTCATTCTGACGCAGACCCACCACTTCGTAGACGAAGACGCGGCTACCTGATTCTGTGTTGACAGCACCTTCAACAGCACCTTGAATGTACATTGCTTCTACCACTCCGATGTTTACTTAACCTTATTCTCAACTAAACTCTTCGCACCATATGCCAGCTTTATTTTACCGGATTTTGGATTGACAAAGTTGGCTCTTGAGGAACCGCATTCCCTTGTCAATACTCTGCTACGTACACTCGCCAAAGACCTATAGGCATTACAAAGCACACACCTGTTCAGTTTCTAAAGTACAAGATAAGTTCTTTGGGAAATGTTAATAGTGAATCAATTTAATGTTTTTTTCGGAAACTACAACTCTCTTAAGAGGGATCTAGTAAGAAACATTTAGCTTGAGGTATGTGGTGATTTTTATCCCGCTATGTGCGTCTCAACAAGTATAATATAGCAATCCGTGGAGGAGAGTGGGAAATGTTCCCTTGAAATAATTAGTGGGTAGTTGAGAGAAAAATCTAGAAATGTAAAAAAAAAGAATATAAAAACACAACATTCTTGCTAACTGCAAGCCTTGTATGGAGTAACAGATTCTGTTAAAATTCAATATAACATTAGGATTAAATACCTAGCAGCTAAGCATTTAGACTAGTTAGACGGGTCATGGCAATGTGGTCTAGCCGTCTAGCTTGTCATAGGTTGCTGAATGGCACAGCGGAGTGCGCTCCTGGCAACAAAATTGCACTGTGAAAAATTATTGATTGACTCATCTTTATTATCGAAGGAGATTTATGACGAATAAGCCAGAACGCGTGGTTTTGATAGGAGTAGCCGGAGACTCCGGGTGTGGTAAATCAACGTTTTTACGTCGCCTACAAGATTTATTTGGCGAAGAGTTCATGACAGTTATCTGTTTGGATGACTATCATTCCTTAGACCGCAAGCAGCGCAAGGAGACAGGGATAACTGCACTAGATCCGAGGGCAAATAATTTTGACTTAATGTACGAGCAAATTAAAGCCCTCAAAAGCGGTGAAAAGATTGAGAAGCCAATTTACAACCATGAAACGGGTCTGCTCGATCCGCCCGAGAGAATTGTGCCGAATCACATTATAGTCGTTGAGGGTCTACATCCTTTATATGATGAGCGAGTGCGAGATCTTATTGACTTCAGCGTCTACTTCGACATTAGCGATGAAGTTAAAGTCGCTTGGAAGGTTCAGCGAGATATGGCAGAACGGGGTCATCGTTATGAAGATGTTATGGCGGCAATCAACTCCCGCAAACCAGATTTTACAAAGTATATTGAACCGCAAAGAGAATTTGCTGATGTCGTTCTCCAAGTATTGCCCACCAACTTAATCAAAGATGATAAGGAACGCAAAGTACTGCGGGTACGTATGCTGCAACGGGAAGGCAAAGAAGGCTTTGAACCAATTTATCTTTTTGATGAAGGTTCAACAATTCAGTGGACTCCTTGTGGACGCAAATTAACATGTTCATACCCAGGTATGCAAATGTACTATGGGTCTGACGTTTACTACGGTCGCTACGTCTCGGTATTAGAGATAGACGGTCAATTTGATAACTTGGATGAAGTGATTTACATTGAAACTCACCTCAGCAAAACGTCTACCAAATACCAAGGTGAGATGACTCACTTGTTGCTTCAGCACCGTGAGTATCCGGGTTCCAATAATGGAACTGGATTGTTCCAAGTACTGACAGGTCTGAAAATGCGTACTGCTTATGAGCAGTTAACAGCTCAAGACGCAAAGCGAGCATTTCAGAAGGTGTAAAACAGCAGTGTATGTCAGGTTTTTGGGGACACATGATGTGGCCCCTGTTTTTTTGAAGGGAATGAGGAGTAGGAATTCCCACTCCCTATCCCCTAATATCTGTCGATGCTGTAAGCTTTATTGTCTAAACATGTCCCTTCGCCCTTTGTAGCTTGATGGCAAATAACTCATAAAAACAGGATTCTTACTGGTCAGCAGGCGATTTCAATGTGTGAAATTATAGCAGTTTTTCGCTCTCGTGCCTAGAGCAACTTGGTATAACTTTGTATTGATTTTGAAGATATTGAGTAGAAATT
>JAQYWN010000505.1 GCA_029379265.1 Rhizonema sp. NSF051 | reverse complement strand
GTGCAAGGGGCAGGGGGCTTGGGGGAAAAGAAAAATCGTGAGAAGTAGAAGAGGGAAAGGGAGAGGTCTCTTGTTGAGGTTCTGGCGCGATTCTTTGGGACTGAGCCTCTAAATATTCATGCAATTCAGCAGTAGCAACTTCATATACTGTCGGTTGTTTAGTAGCAGGGTAGGGGAGGGCGGTATCTGGTTGTGGAGTTACTATTGCAGCCAGCGTTTCTGTTGCACTTGGTTCAATGATATCCATCAGAAGCGGTACTTCATTATGAAGGGCTGGATTACAAGTTCGGTTCGGGGGAGCAATTTTTGACTTCAACAAAGAGGCAGGGAGAAGAAGGCAGGGCGCAGGGGGAAATGACTCCTGACTCCTGCTGTGAAGCGGAGCGGAACATGGGTCTTTTTCCCCCACTTCTATTAAATGGTTTTCGTTCGGGTGGGGTTGAATCCCCATCTGAACTATCCCCCCTGCTCCCTGCTCTCTGCTCCCAAGCCTCTTTTTCAACCACTGATGGGGAGGTAAGCCCGATTCTCGCCAATCCCGTTCGATTTCAACAGCTTCTGGTCCTCCCGGAACCTCTATTCTCAGCTTGCCAACGCCACCTTTTTGATTACCAATGAAGCGAACGGGCTTATTCTCTTTGGGCGCAGCAGGAGCACGAAGTGTTTTCATCTTCTGCGCCACGGATAGCTGAGTGTCGTCATCGGTAATTGCATCCAAGGCTGCTTCATTTCTCTTTTGCCCCAACTGTATGAGCATGTGTATGCCCAATCTACCTGCCATAATTGAAGGAATGAAGTCAGCTACTTCTGCCATTTTGATCAGCTTTGCTGCCTGCGTCTTTTCGAGACCTTTTTCAACCATTAACTTAGGAAACTTTTTCTTACCCAATGCCTGAACGGATGCTAGTAGCCGACCTGCATCTAGCAAATCATTGTTCGCGCTTTCATATAAAGCGATCGCTCTTACCATCATTTCTGCTACGGTAAGTTCCGCAGTTGCTGCGGTTTCGGCTGTTGGGACCACAGATAAGCCAGGGGGTGGTTCTAATAATGTCGTCATGCTAGGATTTATCCTGAAAGTTTTATTTGGTAAGCTCTACAGCAAAAACGATAGGGCGTTTTTTTTGACCAGTATTATGCTGCTTTGTTTTCGCTGTGGATACGCATGTTTGCAGCTTGGAGCGCATAGGCGAGAGACAGCTTGTGATACTCAGGTATTGCAGAAAAATTTAGATCACTTCCCCACTTCCTCACCGAGCATTCTGTCACCCCTAGAACTTGTGACAGAAGTTTGATGCACTGTCCACGATACCCTACATGAGTCTCTTGATCAGCTATCTCTCCTGCTGTCAAGCGGCTTAACCCAAACCAAGCTTGACAAAATTTCCTTGGACCTACTCCAACGCTTGGTAACGCTTCGATTGTGAGCATGACTTCCTTAGTAATATGCTTGTTTTATGCAAAAATCTTCTTACGCTCATATTTCCCTTATAGCTCCATAGCTCCATATTATATAGAGGCATAGACTGAGTTTATTTATAGCTCCATAGCTCCGTTATGAGCTATGCCTATACATGATTTAAACTGGAGCTAAAGAGCTAAGATGACTGCAAAATGCCAAGAGATGTGGATAACAATATTGTTTACGTTCGTGCCCGTGTCCCAAAGGATATTCACTTGCAATTCAAAATTGCAGCCTTAAAGGCTGGAAAAGATATGGACAAGATTATCAATGAACTTATCCTCTGTTGGTTAAAGGAAAGAGGTGATCAACTTGACCATTACTGAGAGTGTTCTCAGTAACAGGCGCTCACGCTACTCCAGTAAGACTAGCACCCGCGCTCTACGATTTCGCCTGTTTTCAGACGATTCATCCCGAACAAAACCCGGATCTCAAGGTCAGATCCTTTTTATCGGGTAAGACGATTAGTGTCAGCATGATTTCCGAAGAAAGGAAAATCGAGCATATTTAGATAATAGCATTTTTAGCATCAATCGCACGAAAAACATCAATAAGAATTTCTGATGCTCTTGATGTTTTCATGTGGTTAATGCCAGAGGCGATAAACTAGAAAAATGGCTGAATCCCCCTCAAGAACCACATTAAATCTGTCGAAACTGAGCGATCGCATAGAACGCCTCCGTTCTGATTCTGCTTGGAAGAAATTGAAATTAGCGCAAAAAGTTACGCTGATTCTTGAAGAATATGTAGAACAGGCAGAATCTGGACAGGTTCTAAAACCAAAGCAAGATTTAGGGATACAGCATGACACCGAGCAAAATCTCTTCAATATAGTAGATATTGATCCAGATCTAAAGGAAAGGCTCCAAGTCGTCTCTACCGAGTGGAAACAATCCTTGGCATCTGTTTTGTGTTGGGTATCTACTTTGGGCTTAGATTTGCTAGATATTAGTAATCGGCTGCGAATTACCCCTTCTAAAGTAAGTGATCTTCAAAAATGGCGTATAGAAATCTCTAATCTAGAAGGAGCTCCAGAAGAATCTGGGTTAAATCACAGTGAAAGTCTAATAAAATATTTGTCCTCCTTAGAGAAACGACCTTCAAATGCTGAAATTGCAAAAGCTGCGGCTAGGCTATGCATTGACGCAGAGGATTTGATGCAGGTTTGCGATCGCCTGTTTCCGGTATCAGAAAACGGCTTGCAACAAGACAAGCATTCTGAGTGAGAAACTTAGAAAAATTAAGCATGATTCATGTTTTGTGCAGAACTATAATAAGCAACATAATCATCTTATACTATTCCGCCAAATGGCGGAATAGTATGTGAAAAAAGTTTAAGTACTTCTTTGTTTCTGAATTGAATAGAATGTACATATAGTCTCCAAGCAATGGTGGAATGCCTAAAAAGCCAAATTCAGTAGAAGAATTGCAAACGTTTGTTTCGAGTTACGCGGAAGCAGGGAAAATTAGTGGTGAGCAGATTATCCTTGACAACAGTGTAGAACTCCAAGGCTACGTTGCGGCTGACTTGTATAACCGTGCCTTATATAGAAGCGCTCCTTGGGCTTTTGATAAAGCAAAGATTGCTTGTACTGGTATATTTCTGCTTTTGCAGAACCCAGTATTGAAGGCGAGGCTTGGTTTTGATATTCCAACCTACCGAAAAGGACTTGAAGATGTTAGGCACTTTAGAAGCTTGATACCTCAGTCAACTTACAATTTATTACACAAAAATATTGATGCTATAGGTTTGAATACTAGTCAGACTGCAACCTTGATTCTGACTTATTTCGCGTATGATGCTACCGTAGAGCAAATATATCACCAATTCATACGTGATATCACGGAAAAATTTCAAGTGACTGAGCAAGTTGTCGAGCAAACCATCGATATCCATCTCAAGCTGAAAGCAAGAGTAAATAGATTAAATCTGAAACTTGCAGGCGATCCTGAAGCAGACGCAGAGAAACTTCCATAATTCCTCATCAGTTCGTCAATTCTGACTAGAAAAAAAAGATACAAGCCCCCAACGAGCGTTACGGGGTTCTTACTTTTGAATGAGTGACTTTTGACTTCTCCAAAGCGGCTGACTCCTAGGTACTGAATTCTTACATAATATTTTTTAATTAACATGGAAGTTCAAATCAGTTTTTCACCAATAATCGAATCAGATGTGTGTCGTACCGCAGTAGTAATGGCTGCAAAACGAGCTATCGAAACAGAAAGACCAGATCGATTATTTGATGACCCCTTCGCCGCGCAACTGGCTGGTGATACTGCAATTAATTTACAAAAAGAATGGCTAAAGAAAACCCAAGACTCAGGAAGCCAGCTAAAGGCACAGTTTGTAGCAATTCGTACAAAGTATTTCGATGATTTCATTATGGAAGTGATGTCGAAAATTCATCAAGTCGTATTTTTAGGATCGGGTTTAGATACACGAGCATATCGGCTATCTTTCCCACCAGAAACACAATTATACGAAATTGATTTACCAGAAATTATTGATTATAAGCAAGAGATTCTTAAAGAGATTCCACCAAAGTGCCGTTATCATACAATCGCCACCGACCTCAAACAGCCTTGGTCGCACTTGCTTTTACAACATGGATATCAATCAAATTTTCCCACAGTTTGGCTCTTAGAAGGACTTCTGATGTATCTTGATGAAACTTCCGTTCATCAATTGCTTTCAATAATCAGCGAACTAAGTCCTACTGGTAGCTACTTAGGAGCTGATTTGGTTAGTGTAAAATCTTGGCAAATTGGTTCTCAAAATAGCAAAGCTGTAATTAGCGGTCACTGGCGATTTGGAACAGATGAACCAGAAGAATTATTTGCTACTTATGGGTGGGAAACATCAGTAATACAACCAGGGGATCTCCGTGCGAACTACGGACGGTATACCGTTGAACTAGCACCACGAGCAATTTCAGGACAAAGACGTTCTTATTTGGTTGTAGGAGAGAAGAAAGAAAATTCATTGGTGACAGGTTAAGGTCATCAACAATTTGTCAATAAGCACTTCTTCCTTAAAGCTTTCCCGCTAAGCGGGTGAAAAAACATGATTTTTGAGATGGCGATCGCTATTACATATGACGCTCCTCACGCGCCGAAGCGCCGTAGTCTATGTGTAAACCGTAGTTTGTATAGGAAGCGGCTATTAGATTGATCTGTGATTGCGGATCTGTGTTCGACTTCGCTCGCCGTCGGAAACAACCCGCTTAAGAGCGTGTGTTCCACGTTAGTCGGATAAGGTGTACCTTGTAGCCTATACCCTATTTGGCACAGATTTTTTGTACAGTACACCAAGGGAGGGGCGTGAAATTTGCACTTTACAAACCTTTGAAACGTTTCAATACTTTTTGTTTCAATCTCTAATAGGGAGTAAGTGAAATTGGGGTTCAATGGATAGCAATCGTGTATGGGTGTTCCTAGTACAGGGGTTGTACACAAAGGATTTTATGAAAGCATTATTAATTTATCCTCAGTTTCCGCAATCTTTTTGGTCTTACGATCGCTTTATGAAAATTGCCGGACTCAAAGCCGTCTTGCCTCCTTTGGGAATGATTACAGTAGCAGCTCTTCTCCCTAAAGACTGGGAAATTAGATTTTGCGATCGCAATGTCAATCTGGAAACAGAGGCTGATTGGAAGTGGTGTGACCTAGTAATCCTTTCTGCAATGCTGGTGCAAAAACCAGATTTCCATGCCCTGATTCAAAAAGCGGTGCGCTTAGGCAAAAAGGTGGCAGTTGGAGGCCCCTACCCCACTTCTATCCCACTTGATGCCCTTGACTCTGGAGCGCATTATTTAGTTTTGGACGAGGGGGAGTTGACAATTCCACAGTTTCTCGAAGCGCTCAAAGGCGGCCTAGAGCAAGGAATCTTTCGCTCTCTGGAAAAACCTGATGTTACTCAAAGCCCGATGCCGCGTTTTGACTTGTTGCAACGGGATGCCTACTTAATGATGGCTATCCAGTTTTCTCGCGGTTGCCCTTTCAACTGCGAGTTTTGCGACATAATTGTCCTCTACGGTCGTAAACCACGCACCAAAGAGCCGATACAGACCATAGCCGAGTTACAAGCTCTTTATGATTTAGGCTGGCGAGGGTCACTCTTCATCGTTGATGACAACTTTATTGGCAATCAGCGTAACGTCAAACGCTTTCTGCGAGAATTGATTCCTTGGATGAAGCAGCACAACTACCCGTTCACCTTCATCACAGAAGCTTCTGTGAATTTGGCAGAAGATGATGAACTGTTGCAATTAATGAATGAAGCAGGCTTCTATGCAGTTTTTCTCGGCATTGAAACCCCAGACCAAGATAGCCTGCAAGTTACACAAAAACTGCAAAATACTCGCAATCCGCTCATCGAAGCCTGTCGCAAGATCAACTCGGCAGGGATGCTCATCTATGCGGGGTTTATCCTCGGTTTTGATGGAGAGCGCCCTGGAGCAGGAGAACGGATTCAAGCTTTTGTTGAACAAACCAATATTCCTCAACCGATGTTAGGCATCCTTCAAGCTTTGCCCAATACTGCTTTATGGAACCGTCTTCAAAAAGAGCAGCGTTTAGTAGAGAATAAGGGTATTGGTGCCACTGAGGTTGGAGATCAAAATACCTTAATGAATTTCATTCCTACGCGCTCCATCAATGAAATTGCTAGAGAGTATGTAG
>JAQYWN010000504.1 GCA_029379265.1 Rhizonema sp. NSF051 | reverse complement strand
CCCAGATGGCAAGACTCTCGCTTCTGCAAGCTTTGACAACACCATCAAACTCTGGGATGTGGCAACGGGCAAACAAATTCAAACCCTCTCCGGGCATAGCAATTCTGTCAATAGTGTCTCATTCTCCCCAGATGGCAAGACTCTCGCTTCTGCAAACGCTGACAAGACGATCAAACTCTGGGATGTGGCAACCAGCAAACAAATTAAAACCCTCTCCGGGCATAGCAGTACTGTCAATAGTGTCTCATTCTCCCCAGATGGCAAGACTCTCGCTTCTGCAAGCGCTGACAAGACGATCAAACTCTGGGATGTGGCAACGGGCAAACAAATTAAAACCCTCTCCGGGCATAGCAATTCTGTCAATAGTGTCTCATTCTCCCCAGATGGCAAGACTCTCGCTTCTGCAAGCTTTGACAACACCATCAAACTCTGGAATGTGGCAACGGGCAAACAAATTAAAACCCTCTCCGGGCATAGCAGTACTGTCAATAGTGTCTCATTCTCCCCAGATGGCAAGACTCTCGCTTCTGCAAACGCTGACAAGACGATCAAACTCTGGGATGTGGCAACCAGCAAACAAATTAAAACCCTCTCCGGGCATAGCAGTACTGTCAATAGTGTCTCATTCTCCCCAGATGGCAAGACTCTCGCTTCTGCAAGCGCTGACAAGACGATCAAACTCTGGGATGTGGCAACGGGCAAACAAATTAAAACCCTCTCCGGGCATAGCAGTACTGTCAATAGTGTCTCATTCTCCCCAGATGGCAAGACTCTCGCTTCTGCAAGCGCTGACAACACCATCAAACTCTGGGATGTGGCAACGGGCAAACAAATTCAAACCCTCTCCGGGCATAGCAGCAGTTATGTCTATAGTGTCTCGTTCTCCCCAGATGGCAAGACTCTCGCTTCTGCAAGCTTTGACAAGACGATCAAACTCTGGGATGTGGCAACCGGCAAACAAATTCAAACCCTCTCCGGGCATAGCAATTCTGTCTATAGTGTCACTTTCTCCCCAGATGGCAAGACTCTCGCTTCTGGAAGCTCTGACAAGACAGTAATTTTATGGAACTTCGATTTAGATCGTTTGATGAAAAATGGTTGTGATTGGCTGAATGATTTTCTGCCGATCCATCCTGAGGTGCTGGAGGAGCTAAAAGAATGTCAAACTCGGGCTATATTGGTAAAAGCGGCTCCAGCACAGGTTGCCCAAGGTGAGCAGCTAGCACGAAACGGTGATATTGATGCTGCCGTTGATAAGTTACGTCAAGCTTTAGAGTGGAATCCTGAGTTAAAGTTTGATCCAAAAGCAAAAGCACAAGAGTTTGCTCACAAAGGACAGGCTGAACACTTGGTTGTAGAAGGACATAACTCTGCGAGAGAGGGTAAAATAAAAGAAGCCATAGTAATCTACACAAAAGCTCGACACCTAGA
This sequence comes from Rhizonema sp. NSF051, assembly GCA_029379265.1. Lineage (GTDB taxonomy): Bacteria > Cyanobacteriota > Cyanobacteriia > Cyanobacteriales > Nostocaceae > Rhizonema. The sequence continues at coordinate 4,718 of JAQYWN010000504.1, read as the reverse complement.
TCCGAAAGTTGAAATTGACGCTAATTCTTGGAACTCACTCTGCTGGAATGGTAGCTTGAGAGGGTATGTTAAAGATGTCATATTTGCCTGTAACAAAGCTGTGTCGCTTGCTCCCGACAATGCCGGAATTCGAGACAGTCGAGGTGTTGCTAGAGCATTGACAGGTAACAATCAAGGAGCAATTGAGGATTTTCATGCTTTCATTGCCTCCACCGACAATCAGGGTAAGAGATTACAACGGCAAAGGTGGGTAAATGATCTCCGAGTTGGTAATAATCCGTTTACAGATGAAGAGTTAAAAAGTTTATTGAAGTAAAGCCAGCGACTCCCTTACTAGTGCTCTCTTTGAATCGTCTCCCTTCATGTTTCGATTTGCGGTTACAATAATCATCCGATTAGTTTGAGCATTTGCCACACCAAGCGATCACCATCAAAAATAAAAAAAGCCGAGTGTGCCGAGTAGTTTTCGCGACTTTATAGCTGGATGGTTATTTCAACCAGGTTGCACTTAATCCGGAAACGCTGACGAAGTATGATTGTGCGTTCCGCAATTTCAGAAGTAAGGGACAACTCGATCAACCTAGAAAGAACTTGCTTTGCTTTAGTGTCAGCAACAAGAGACTGCTCAAAACCTAGCACCTCAATCCTTGAAATAACCGAATAAGCACCCTGCCCCGACAGCCCTTGCCTTAAAATGATCTGTTCCCGGCTCATTCAGCTAACCATTGATATGATAGATGAGAATGTTGGTATCAAAAAGCAGTTCCACAGACCTAATTCCTACTCGCCCCAATCGATCTGCCGTTGCCGCTTAAGCTTAGTATCGATTTCCTCAATACTGAGATGTCCCCAGGTTCCACTCGTTTCTGCTAGTAGTGTATCAACACTCACCGACCCAACGGAAGGTTGAACCTTTGGCTGTGACCTCGTGACTAAACGAACATTAGCCTGAAGCTGATTCATTAAATACCCCAGCAGTTTCCACTGCTCCTCCGGGGTTAGCTGTTTCAGTTCGCTCATCACTCGCTGTAAAGCTGGGCTCATCGGCTAATTTCCACCAGTGATGTAATTCCTCACTTTAATATCATAACATAATTTGATGGGGCGTAAACACCCCGCCTTCTTAGAGAAGGCGGGGATGTGGGTCTTGCAATTCTGACAAAATAGATAAGATTGCTATACGATCTGATTGTGAGATAATTCCGAAAAAGCTCATGTTAGAGTATAATCCATTAGTCTGCTTTCCCTCTTCTGAGGAACTGCCTGACTCTGACGATACCCCTGTGGACAATGAACTACAAGATTTGATTCCCAGTTTACTTAAAGCTGTACTAGCTATGGCTTGGGCAGACCGTATGGATTGGTTTTTTGGCGTTGATATGGGAGTATACTATGACCCTGATCAACCACCTATTGTACCCGATGGATTTTTGAGTTTGGGCGTAGAACGTTTTTTTGATGAAAATTTACGTCTCAGCTATGTTATTTGGGAAGAGGAGCAAGTTCCAAAACTGGTGTTGGAAATAGTATCTCAGATTTACCGTGGGGAATACAGCACGAAGAAAGATGAGTATGCAAAGTTGGGGGTTCTGTACTACGTAGTTTATAATCCTACCCGCCGCCACAAACCACGACTGGAAATCTATCAGTTGGTAAATAGTATCTATGAATTGCAGCAAGGAAATCCTGTTTGGTTCCCGGAAATAGGTTTGGGCATTGGCATGGAAAGAGGAAAATATCAAGGCATTACGCTGGAGTGGCTTTACTGGTATAATCAGCAAGGGAAACGTTTGCTCACTCCAGAAGAACGCGCTCATTTGCTGGCAGAAAGGTTGCGTGCAATGGATGTCGATCCTGATTCTCTGTTATAAATTAATTTGGGCAATGTCATTTGTAAATATTTAATCAATAAACATCATCATGGTTACCCAAGGTTAACAAAAGTATTTCCGATTCCCCTGATTCTGGATTGTTGGCAAATTCAAATAAAATGCGGTTATCGTAATCTATCGAGCAAGACCAAATACCCTCTAAATCGCCTTTTAATTTATGAGTATGTAAACTGGAATCAAAAGCATCGTCACTCAGCTTCTCTAGTACTTCTTCAATTTGAGAGCGTAATTGGGGATTTTTCTTTATTAGACGTTTGAATTTACGAATAAATGCAGGACTCCAAACTAAATTCTTCACTCATCTAACTCCCTCATCAAATCGGCAACAGAACCGCGTCTAATCTGACCTTGTTCATAATCCGATTTAGCTTGTGCAACTTCCGTTATTAGCTCCGAACGTCGCTGTTGACTCAAGCGTCTACTTACTATATCAACGAGTATTTCTTGTTCCTCTGGTTTAAGTGCTTCAACTACGTCTAATGCTTGCTGGAATGTTGAAATTTTTTCTGTCATGGCTTTGATTTAATTGCGATAACTAAATTATAGTGATAACGGTTAAGTTGAGCAGCGGCTAGCATCCTTTGCGTCCCCATCAAGATATCGCGTCCGTCCGCTCCAACGTGTTGTTAGACCGTGCTTTCGCGACAAGCTTACAACCTCTCTTCCGCTTTCGGCTTGCTGCTTTTACAAATCAGCAAAGATTGCTTTCAAGTCATGATTAAAAACTGAGAATCATAGTTTATTGTCCAAAGATCCCCGACTTCTTAGATAGAGGATGCTGTTAACGAATGGTGGGTTTCACCCCTCACCCCAACCATTTTTTAGGCTTTTCGAGACTAGACGGAGGGTGCGATCGCGTCTTGAAACAGCAACGAAATAGTTGATTTATCGTTAATGAGGGGTGATACCCCTCATTCGCCAGCTGTATCCTTAGAGACGTCGGGAATTTGGAGGGAAAATTGCTAATTTACCGAAAAGTTGGTTGTCGGTGCTGTAAGTATAGATATCCTTGAAAATACGGGAACGTATATCCTATTTATTAAGGATACAAAAGAACAGCTTAATTGTACGCTTTATGACAATAGACTTACGCAAATTTTTTGAGGCAACAGACCCCAGCCGGACTCTGGTGGTTAATAATCAGTCAGATAAGCAGTATTATATTGACTTCTCCTCGGTGCGTGGTGGTGATATTATCGGTAAATTGAAGAAGAAAATCACATTTTTGCCCGATAGCTTCACCCGCACTTTATTTACTGGGCATATTGGTTGTGGTAAGTCTACGGAATTATTAAAGCTGAAGCTGGAACTGGAAACAGAAGGTTTTCACGTCGTCTATTTTGAGTCTAGCGAAGATTTAGAAATGACTGATGTGGATATTGCCGATGTGTTGCTGGCGATCGCCCATCGTGTCAGTCAAAGTATCGCAAAACTGAACCTTCAGGAACCTAACAGACTCAAGGAATTGCTACAAGGGGTAGCTAGAGTCTTGAACACAGAGGTAACTGGCGTAAAGATTAAGGTTCCCGGTGCAGAAAGTGTGGGTGTAACTACTGAAAAAGAAAAGTTTTCTCTCTATCTTGGCATTGGGGAAATCACTGCTAAAGCAAAAAGTGATGGGACTCTGCGGGAAAAACTTAATCAGTATCTCGGACCACAAAAAACTAAGCTGCTGGAAGGGATCAACAACGAACTCTTGGAACCTGCGATCGCTAAACTGAAACAGCAAGGTAAAAAAGGGCTAGTGGTGATTGTCGATAATCTTGATCGCATTGATAACCGTCCGAAGTCTTGGGGGCGTCCCCAACAAGAATACCTGTTTATTGATCAGGGTGAGTATTTGACGAAGCTAAATTGTCATCTGGTTTATACAATGCCACTGGCTTTGAAGTTCTGCAATGATTATGGAATGCTCACTCAGCGCTTTGTAGAAGACCCCAAAGTCTTACCAATGGTACCAGTACAATGGCCCGATGGCAATGTCCATGAAGAGGGAGTGTATCTTTTGCAAGAGATGGTACTGGCAAGAGCTTATCCTGATTTGAGACCCGACCAGCGTCGCCGTAACATTACTTTTATTTTCGATTACGCTGAGACTCTAGAACGTTTGTGTAAAGTGAGTGGTGGTCATGTGCGAGACTTGCTGCGTCTACTGAATACGTGGATTATGGAAGAAATGTCACTTCCTCTTTCTCGTGATACTTTAGAATATGTGATCAGAGATCGCCGCAATGAAATGACTATGCCCATTTCTAATGATGAGTGGGAGTTACTCCGCCAAGTTAAGCAAACGAAAAAGGTCAATGATGATCAAGGATATCAGAAGCTGATTCGCAGTCGGTTTGTGTTTGAATATCGCGATTGCGGTGAGACTTGGTTCGATGTCAATCCGATTTTGGCAGAGGCGAGAGAGTTGAAATTTTAAATATTACTGTTGTGTTAGAGGAAGATTTGATGAACCGCCTTGTCCTGACGGACACGCTCCTTTGTAGCTTGCTTAGAGAGAAGGGGTACGCGCAGCGTCTCGCAGAGAAGATGCCAGTAAGTGGTGATACTGACAAACTTGTCGCCGTTAGCGATGCTAATTGGGGGCGTCAAGGTCAGTTTACTAAAAAGAAGGTTCGGTTATTACAACGCTCCACCGGATTAATTGTGACGCGATTGGGAATTGAGCGTTCATGTTTCCTCTGCGAGTTAAAACTACGCAGTTTCCACATGTATCGGAATTTTTTTAGATGAGGGGTATATTGGATTGCGAGGGTGAACAATGAGGGCGAACAGCCGTGACGCTCGTTCGCGAAGCGTCTCCCCTTGGGAGAAGACTCG
>JAQYWN010000503.1 GCA_029379265.1 Rhizonema sp. NSF051 | reverse complement strand
CCCAATAATTCTTTAGAAAAGCAAAAACATCCAATCCAGAATTCAAAATTTATTGATGATAAATTGAGTTCGTTAGTAGAGCAAATTGAAAATCCAAGTCCGAGTTTAGTCGTTTTAGCTGCACGTCAGTTTCGCTATAAGATGCTGCAAACTCCAGTTGAAGTTAGTGTGAGCGAACCACGGAAGTTTAACGTACTTGAGGAATTTATTTTGCGTGCAAGTATCGAGTTTGTACCTCCCCCGACGGTAAAGGAGTTGGCAGAAGTACTTGGGTTAGATATTGTCTTTGTTCAAAGTACGACAGTAAATCTTAAAGGCTTGCAGAGCTTGGAAGTTTCCGAAACAGGAGCGCTTGTCATCACACCTCAAGGACGTGAATTTTACAAGCAAGGGACTGTTTCGCTACCACCGCAAATGAAACAAATCTATGCGATCGCCGATCCCTTTCAGCAAAACATTAAATTTCAGTTTGAGCCACTATCAGAAAAAGTGATAGATTTACCAGATTTATCAGAAATTGTATCTATAGAAAATCTAATTCCCGATGTTAATTGTTTGACACTGACAGAAACTCAGTCACTCATTCAATCTTCAGGATTAGGACTTCATATACCTGATAATGGCAAAATTGTAACTAATTTTTATGCAGCGCGTGAATCTCAAACTTACTGGCAAGCTATATCAATTTTCATTTTATTTGATGTTATCGAAAATCAATATACTATCCAAGTGAGACAGGGTAAGCAAATTATAGAGAAAGCATCAAACTGGTTGACAGATCTAGAAGCCCAACAACAAGTCTCCTTAAATGAGTTGTGCCAATTAACAGCAGACGCCTTTCTTTGCTGGGATGTACTGGAGATGGAAGACTATGGATTAAAACAGTTGCATAAGAATAACTGGCAAGAATATCCCCTGTGGTTGAAAATAGTATCTCAGGGGTTAAGGTTAAACAAGGTACCCGTATATTCAGAAAGTTTAGGAATTGCAATTTCATTCTTAGGTGAGATTTCTGTAGAAGATTCAAATATTGAGTTATTGCGTTCGGGATGGCAATCTCTGATGGAAATCATCGCATCCGTTGATTCTAATGCGGCGATCAGCTTACTCAACGATGAAGCTTGGGCTAATTTTACACGACTTGGAATAACTCAGCTACCTCTCGATTCTCCAGAGAAATTTGTTTCACAGTTTCAACCGATTTCTCCAAAAAAATCAACAAATCCTAAATCTAAGCGATCTAGTAAAAGCATACGTGACAATTTGAAATAAAGCTGCAATAGTTCTAAGTCTTAACATTTAAGTATAAGGAGTAATATTGGACGCGCAACTGTAATATCAATGTTTCCGTAAGGGTACCCGTATCTGTCCGAGTTTCGGTCGTTTACCTCCAAGCTTTGAGCCGCCTCACCGAAGAATTAGGAGTCAAAGAGGTATGAACTTGCTACCACTAGCATTCCGCCCGAAAAATAGTATATTTACTGACTAACAGGAAAGAAAAATGTAAAATATTGTAAACAAAAATGCGTAATTCTCTTTGAGACACACAAATTACCTAAATATAATAACAATGATTACTAATTTTTCTCATTGATTTTTAATGAATCCTAGTAGAAAACCAGAAGTGCATTTAAGTGTGGAGCCAGAAAATCTGGGGCATCGCATTAGAAATTATATTCGTCAAAAACCAGAGCTACCAGAAATTTTAACCACAACAGTAACTGAGTTACATTCGTTTCTCAACACTGATAGAGTTAAGATTTACAAATTTTATCCGGATGGCAGTGGCCAAGTTGTTGCTGAATCGATAAAAGATAATCGGTTGCCATCGCTATTAAGACTAAATTTTCCCGCAGATGACATTCCACCTCATGCCCGTGAACTGTTTATCAAGTCACGAGTACGTTCTTGTGTCAATGTTGATACTCAACAAATTGGTCAAAGTTCCTTATATGAGTTGGAAAATGGTGACGTGAGATCTGATGAGGTTCGTTACCGGGCAGTAGATCCCTGTCACGTTGAATATCTGATGGCAATGGGTGTAAAGTCTTCTATAGTAGTACCTATTTTCCATCACGAAAATCTCTGGGGGTTGCTGGTATCTCATAACAGTACACCACGTTCGATTCTGGAAAAGGAATTGGAAGTGATTCAGATGGTAGCCAATGAGCTTTCGATGGCGATCGCTCGCGATGCTTTCATCACCCAAGGGCGTGAAAAAGCCTTAAGGGAAGACATCATCAATAAAATCAACACTTTACTACATTCACTGCCGACCATTGAGTTACAATCAGCCTTAGAAGAAACTGTCGCAGTATTGAATGGTTCTGGTGGCAGACTGTACATAAGAGATAAAGTCTCTAATGTCCACAACAGTAATAGTATTACAAACTCATTAGATAGCCGAGAAAACTCTGGCAATTATTTCAATGTTTATACTTGTGGAACTCAACCTGTGATGCCAGAGACTGCGAGATATCCTCTGATGGAGCAATATTGCGTCTGGCAGGAACACTATAAGTCTGATAAGTATGAGGTATGGGCAATTTCAGACATATATAAAATTACAGAGTTAAGAAATCTGCAAGTCGCTTTCCGACCAACCAATATTCGCAGTATATTGATCGTGCCACTCCAACATCGTCAACAATTAGTAGGGTACCTAAGTGTTTTTGGGAACGAAATTGAGACAGATATTTTATGGGCAGGGCAGTTCGATCCAGATCAACGTCAATTGTACCCTCGTCAATCATTTGAGATTTGGCAAGAATCTAAAAAAGCACAAACTCGCGAGTGGACTACCGACGAGATTGAATTAGCTCAACTAGTAGGTAGACAATTCTCCTCAGCAATTCACGAATATAAGCTCAACCAACAGGTGCATACGCTCAATACCAACTTGGTTCTTCAACCTCAAGAGTCTATTGATTTATCGCAACAGGTAATAGACAGACAGCTAATTTTATTTGAAGTAATTGCTAGTATCCAGCAATCCCTTGACTTCAATTCGATTTTCAAGACAACAATTGGAAAACTCCGTCGTGCAATTGATGCTGATCGGGTTGTGATTTACCGCTTTAACCCTAATTTAGAATTTGCTGAAGGTGAGATTGTTTCAGAAGATGTGTCACCAGACTTTATTTCGGCTTTTTCCGTGAAAATTCAAGACATCTGCTTCAAGGAAATATATGCTGCTCAATATCGTCAGGGACGCATTCGAGCGATCACTGACATCCACAATGCAGGGTTAAAAGATTGCTATGTTCAAATGCTCTCTCAACTTCAGGTGAAAGCAAACTTGATTGTACCGCTAGTCAAAGATAGAGATCTGTGGGGCTTGCTGTGCATTCATCAGTGTGCCCAAACTCGCAACTGGAAAATCGCTGAAATTCAATTTGCAACACTATTGGGGACTCTGCTGAGCTTATCAGTTCAAAAAACTGACTTATTGGCTCAAGTACAAGCGCAGGAAGTTGATTTGCAAGTAGTGGCAGCAGAAAAGCAAATCTTATTGGAAATTCTTACCAAGGTTGGGCCATTCGTGACAGGTTAAGGCATACAAGAGTAAACAAAAGCACCATTAGTGCTAATACAAGCTTCTATGGTGGCGATATCTATAATAGCAAGTCCAGAGGGAATGTCTTGCTTAGCAAGTCTGGCTGCTGCTATTAATTGTTGTTGCGTTTTCTTAAATGATTTGTCACATTGAAGTTCGTCAAACAAATCATCTTCACGACATCGCTAATTGCCTCAGTTGACATAATAGTATTTCCCTTCACAACCTGACTATTCCTTCACTTACTTTCTTTCTGAGAGTTCTTTGTGTCGTTGCGATTCGTTAAATATGATCGTAACTTGCTCCTTTTTGAGTGGAGTTGCCGACGATCCAACTCTTGATTTTCACTTTGTTGAATTCCACCCCGAGCTTGAGCGATCGCAGATTGTAAATTTCCCTGTCCGATGCGATCAATTGCTAACAAATCTTTCGACTCACCAGCAAAGCGATCTTCGAGATCGTTCATAGTCAGTGCCGCCTCATACCCTGCCTGTCGAACCCAATTTGTCACCCGCTCATCATACTTACCTGAGGGATAGGTAAAGTAGCGCATGGGAATACCTAGCTGTGCTTCTAGTTCGCGTTTGGATTCTGTCACCTCTGCCTGAATCTGACCTTCTGATAATACTCTCATATCTAAAGGATGGGTGACGCTATGAGATGCAATAGTGACTAATGGATCAGCTGCCATTTCTCGCAGTTGCTCCCACGTTACATGAGTTCTTCCAGTGTTTTTACCAACATTTGATGTATAAACTGAAAAAACACCTGGATAGCCGTATTTTTTCAATAAAGGATAAACATACTCGTAATGACCACCATATCCATCATCAAAGGTTAGCAAAATTGGCTTTTCGGGTAGTGGTAATCCAGTTCTTAGATGCATCACTAGCTGATCGAGACTGATGGGAGTGACACCTTCGTCGTGAAGCATTTGTAGATGCTGTTCAAGCTCCTTGGGAGTCACATCAAAGAACACTTGTTTTTCAGGCAGAATATCGTGATACATTATGACTGGGACTTTAGCCAATCTTGCCTGTTCGTTAATATCTGGCCAAGCACTGGGATTCAAGTAGGCAGAAAGCTCTCGTGCAGAGGTTAACTGTTGTTGAGTGTTTGGAAGATGAGTCGTCTCCGATTGATTCCAAGTATTGATCTGAGTCAGTTCATTAGTCAGTCTTTGCTTATTCGCCGAGTAAAGTGCCGCTTGGTTGGGTTGTAATTGCGACAAAGTTTGAGCGATCACTTCTGCCATACTGATGCCATCCTGTATAGTTTGAGAAGCCTGCGGTTCGCCTATCTTGCTATCTGCTACTAACTGTGGTGGATTAGCAACAGCTTCATCTACGGCAACTTTTAATGCTGGATTTGATCTGGTTTGAATCAGCTTGCTCAAGCTCGGTTGATAATTATAATTGCTGTAAAGAATTAACTTAGCGGCATCAATCGCTTTGACATCCTCTGGTGTTGATTGGTACACGTGGGAAGCCACGGTTGAAGCATTCAGGCACTTAAGATCAACAGTATTGGCTGCAATTTTTTGAGTTAAGCCACAAACAATATTGTTGGTAGTTACAACCACCGGACGCTCCTCGGCTGCCTCAGGTTCAGGAACACTGCTTGTGTTGGTATTATTGTTGGCAATAGGTGTATTAGTAGGAGTCAAGGTGGAAAGCGGTTTTGTGCGATCGCCTCCATGACACCCACTGATACCAATCACTGATAGCGCAGTCAAGACCCAGATTAAACGGACTTTATTTGGCATATGACTGTACAGATTTGTTACCTGAACTTTGGAACATAGTGAGAATGGCTCAAACTATGATAGTGTCATATGTCAAGACTGACAAAAATCGCGTTACAGTTCCTAAAGCCTTATTTAAAATCAATAAAAACCGCAGCCACCCGATGCATATCTGTCGGGAACGACGATTTTCTGCCCGACAAATTCCTTACCGTAATAACCGTCCTTAAAGCCACGAGCAAATTCACCACCAGCAGTTCTCCGTTCGTACTTGTCACCGTCTGCAGCTCTTCTCTGTCCTTGGGTGTAACCATCAGCGTAAGCTTGAGGGTGATAGGCAGAGTTTTCGCGTACATCCGGATAGCAAGAGGCTAATGGGTATGGACCGAATCCACCGTCGTAGAAAGGCGAATAGCCGCCATAGAAGCCACCATAGCCACCATAGCCGCCATGGTAGTAGCCGCGAGCATAGCCGCCATGGTGATAGCCGCGAGCATAGCCGCCATGGTTAGAGCCACGAGCATAGCCGCCATGGTTGTAGCCATCAGCTTGAGCCGGCTTATTGTTAAATAAAAATCCAGTGGCAACAGCCAAGGCTAGAATACTAGCCGGAATAATCTTTTTCATAATTCTAGTCTCCAGAGTTCACTAAACGTCTGGTACCTTTAACATAACGTTATGAATTTATGAGTGACATCACCTAATAGGATGATAGACTGGAATGTTTATGTAGATTTGTTTAGACTGCGGTTGTTACCATCACAGAGAGCTTTAGTACTGCTTCCAATTTAGTTCTGCACAAATAATTTACATTGATAAGTTCTGAACAGATGCGTTCATTGGCGCTGACGCTGCGTATCTTAATTTCCATCTGTCACGGCAGGGAACATCTATATGGTATCCATAAAATAAGTAAATCT
>JAQYWN010000050.1 GCA_029379265.1 Rhizonema sp. NSF051 | reverse complement strand
CATAAGCTTTTCCGGGTGCGATTTTCGCAATAAAACCTTGGTGCAAGATCTGAGTCAACAGGAAGAAAGTGCGATCGCAGCTTCTAACATTGGGGTAAGACAACTCGCTGAAATTCGTAAAGACTTTGAGTTGATTCTCAGCGACATCAGCACGGTGACGAAAAATACGGTGATTTGAAGAACGGAGTAAAGTTTACTTTTCGCCTAGTAAGCAAAAACCTGCTTGTGGTTTTCCAATCGTAAAAATTTAGCGTAGTACGTACCTGAGCGCTCCTTACCACAGCGATTTTCATAGCAACGGCATAACTGTACATGTTATTAGAAGAAGCCACAATTCCAGCAGGCTAATTATTTAACTGCTTCATCCGCTCATGGGCAAAACAGTTTCTTGAGAAAGGGTGTGAGAAATTTTTATAATAAATTTAACCACTTATTGTGATGTGCTTTTTTATAATTACCATACCAGTTACAGACAGGGTAAAGGAGAATAATTATCATGATCCAGAAGCTGTAAGTTGAACTTATCCTATGCAATCCGCTTACAGCGAACCTTCCCCTCTTTGAAAGTCAAGAGTGAACCTAAACAAACACCGCCTTATAAACCGTTAAACTTATAGCAGTCATGGACGAGTCAAAATTAAACAGTTAGGCAGAACATTGAGCGATCGCCTAACATTTGCGTATTTTCACAAACTCAATTAGCCAATTTAGCGAAAAGATAGTTTTAGATAGCTACGATTTAGGCATGTTTATCAAAGCTTTAACCCTCATCAGTAGATTGCAAGACAATTGCATACAACTCTTTGCTAACTCGAAAGTCAGCAGTAGCAATTAACTGATCAATCAATGGTTTAATAGTTGGAATTAGTCCTTGTTTTTTGGCTTGTAGCAAAACTCCCAACAGACCTGTTACATTTAGTCCATGACTTGTAGCAACTGCTCGTCCTCGGCGTTAATCCATTAACAGTAAGTCAGCTTTCAGTTCTAAAGATAAAATAATTGCTTCGGCTTCTCCTAAATCAATATTGTCCTGTTTTCCCTGAAGTTCTGTAACTTGTTGAGAATTAACAACAGCTATCGTTTGAATCCAAGATAGCTGTTGTACTTCTACTGCGCCAGGGACAACTTTATTTACACCTACCATCTCGTTATAAACGGCTTGGGGAATGATAAGGTGACTATATAACTGACGCAGTAAATCTAACTGACAAATCGCTGCCAAGTTTGTGATCGGCGATGTGTCGCTAACTATAATCACAGTAACCCCATTGATTGGAGTGTCCGCACATCGGATTGGAAGTCTTCTACATCATAGTTGATGTGTAAACCACGTTTAGCCAGTTCATGCTGGAATTCAATGACTGTGATTCCTGTCCAGGCTCGGACTTTGCCACTGCTAATTTTACCTTGCTGATAAAGCAAGATAGCAATTTCTAATTTCAGTTCATCCTCGCTCATGTTTGATGCTCGGAAGATGTCATCGGGAATTATGACACTCATAAGGGAAAACTCCATTGACACTCTCCACAGAAGACAGCCACGGAGACTCTTAAGACATTACTGTCAAAATATCCCGTTTTACGTGGGTTGTGCTGGATAATCACGTTTGCCCTATAGGGCGTAGTGAGATCTCCGTGACGGTTACTTCCGCAGTAACTTTCTTCCAGCCCGGAAGTAGGTTTTAATGTTTTGTAGTAAATTTCTACTGTACCACAAATTGCATCATTCTCGTTGATAGTTGGTCAAATGGAATGAGCTGACAAACTTTTTGGCTTTCAAGAAAGATTTTTGTCCAGATTACAAGCAATACATTCATCAGCTTACCCCCAGGTCGCTTCATAACCTCTTCCAGCATTATTCACCAAAGCATCTACCCGACCATAATGTTCCTCTGTCTTCCGCACCATATCAACGATAGCCGCAAAATCGGTCATGTCAGTGGGAACAACTAAACTATCGGGTAATTAATGAGAGATTTGTGCCAATTTTTCAATGTTACGAGCTGCTAAGACAACTTTGGTCTCGGCACGAGCCAGAAGCTGAGCCGTAGACAGTCCAATACCTGAAGAAGCACCAGTAACAATAACGATACTATCTTTGATTTGCACAACCGACTCTCTATTTCTAACCAGAAGAAACTTAATTTGTAATTTGTCGCGAGCAATTATTAAATATCATTATTTTCCAGACTGGTCAAAAGCTCTTTTAGTTCGGTCAAAGAGTAGATATAAAAGGTTGCGTTGTCTGCACGCGGCACTCCTGCCCGGAGAGTCTGCACTGTTCTGATACCCAATTGATTTCCCGCTTCGATCTCGGAATCTGGATTGTCTCCAACCACGAGTACTTCTGCCGCTCTGAATTGGTGAGTATTCAAGATACTCTCAAAAAGTCCCTGCTTGCCTTTCCTGTGCGGCTCATCAATCGCATCCACATAAATGGCTGTAAACAATCGCTCTAAGCCTAGCGCCTTGATCTTGCTTTCCTGAAGAAGGCGGAAGCCGGAAGTCACTAAAAAGCGTCGAACTGGCAGTTCCGATAATATTGCCAGTTCGTCATACCCATACATCGGTTCCTTAACCTCCGTCGTCGCAAATATTTTCCAATCTGCCGCAAGCATCGCTTCGGAAAACCCGTATTTAGTCGCCACCCAATCCAGAGGATACCGCCAACAATCAGTGAACGCTTGCGAGAGCGTCTCCTCAGAGACGGTGCCGTGGTTTGCCCTCCTGATTGCATCGAACGCAGGTGCAAAAAACTGCTCTCCAACCTCGTTAGCCGCAGCTAAACAATTGTCTAAGTCGAAGATTATGGCTTTTATCATTGAGAGTATGAAATTGGAATTAACAACCTATTTTACAGATTAACTACTAAATGAAACAAACGAGTTATTAGTCGATTAATAAGCTTCCAGCAAGACTGCTAAACATTAGTTAGGCGTGTTCTATTCCGTAGACGCGGAGTGATCGAGGCTCGTAGCCGTTGCCAGGTGACTACTGAGACATAAGTGACGAAGGCTAATGTACTGATAACAAAACTGACTGGGTAGGAAGCGTAGAAACCAACGGTTAAACCGAGCCAGGTAAAAGTTAGTGCCAGTACGGCAGAAAGTACAAGTGCTACCATTGGGCGAGTCACTAATCGCTGAGCGATCGCCGCAGGTGTAATCAGCAGTGCGGAATTCAACAGAGAGCCTACAGCTGGCACTGCTTCAGCCAAGCTCAGCGCCACCAAAACTAGAAATATCAAACTCAGAATTCGCACTGGTACACCACGCGCTAATGCTACATCGGGATCAAGGGAAGCAAATAGTAGGGGTCGGGCGATGATTAACAGTGCGACAATGATTCCCAAGCCGATTATGCCCACCTGCTGCGCCTGTTGTGCTTGTAGACCAAAAAGTGAACCGAAGAGGTATTTAACACCGAAAGTGCCATTAGCACCACTGGATTGTGTGGTGTAGATACTCAAGAACAGTGCCCCAAGTCCAAGTACCCACGCCAATACAGTGCCAACTACCACGTCGTTTTCTCGAACCCGCGTACCTAGTACACCTAGTAAAAGTGCTACTAGCGTTGTTGCTCCAAATAGTCCAATGAGCGGATCGAGACCGATCACAGCAGCAGCTAGTGCTCCTGTGAAGGTGACATGCCCCAATGCCTCGGTGGCAAAAACTAGATTGCGTAGTATAATAAAGTAGCCAACCAGTCCGGCGACGATTGACACCATAGTACCTGCAAAGAAAGCATAACGCATGAAATCCAGGCTTAGCATCTGGTGAATATCAGAAATCAAGTTTAGCGAGAAGGGCTGAATATTTGATACTAATATTAATTCAATGATATTTTTCATCCCATGACTCCTTGCCGCTTGAACCGCCTCCGCCTATCGAACAGAGTACGCCCAACCTGAAACAGGCGCACCAAAATATAAGTTCCGAAAGCTAAGCCAGTGATGAAGAACCCGACAGGATAAGGTGTGAAGTATGCAATAGCCAAACCAGCCCAGGTGAAGAACAGCGCCAGGAAAATGGACAGTCCAACCGCGATGCCTGGGCGGGAAGTGAGTTGTTGTGCGATCGCCGCCGGCGTAACTAGTAGCCCAAAGATTAGCAGCACCCCCACAACCTGCACCGATTGTGCTACTGCAAAAGCCAGCAAGATAAGAAAGGCATAGTCAAGGAAGCGCACAGGCACGCCACGGGCATCAGCTACGTCTGGATCGATGGAGGCAAATAACAGCGGTCGAGCGATCGCCATTAACCCGGCTAATGTCACCATGGTTGTGAGTAAGATGAGATGTACATCTATATCACTAATGCCAAGTACAGATCCAAACAGAATTGCGTAGACATTTTCTGTATAAGAGTGCGATAGCTGGAGGAACAAGATACCTAGTCCCATAGAGAAAGTCTGAATCGTGCCGATGGCGATTCCATGCGCCCACGATGTTTGGACGCGTCGTCCCCCCAATAGCCCAATTCCGAGCGCCGCACCGATGCAGGAGACGAGCAAGCCCACAATCGCCGATCCACCGAAGAGCAGCGCACCAGATGCACCAGCAAAACCAACGTGAGCCAGCGTATGCCCAGCGAAACTTTGAAAGCGAAGGACCATAAAGTATCCCACACTCCCGGCAATCAGTGCAATTAGCATCCCTGCAGTGAAAGCATTCTGCATAAAGTGGTAAGCAAAAAGCTGTTGGAAATCAGAGACGAGATCCCATGACAATTGAACATCAGATGCTAACATGTTAGTGACCGTGATGGTTGTGAGGATGATATGTGACTGACTCGGGCTGACCAACGACTATCAACCGCCCATTTTGAGTACGTAGCACCTCAATCGGAGAGTCATAAAGATGCGAGAGTGTCTCTGAGTTAATCACCTCTTCCGGTTTGCCAATTGCTATTTGACCGCGACCAATGTATAAAACTCGATCCAGGTACGGCAAGAGCGGATTGACATCATGGGCAACAAGCAGTACTGTTATGTTATATTCCTGGCTGACGCTGCGGATTAATGCCGACACAGCTTGCTGATTGTACAGATCCAAACTGTCGAGGGGTTCGTCGAGAAGCAGAATACTTGGTCGAGTTACGAGAGCCTGTGCGATGAGTAGACGTTGCTGTTCGCCACCACTGAGAGTACCAATGGGACGATGGGCATAGCCAGTAGCACCCACCATGTCAATAGCATGATGCACTCGCCGCCGCTCTTCTCGGGCGAGCTTACCACCACCCCAAAGTCTCCGCAGTAGTGGCAGAGGCACTCCCCACCGCGTCCCCTCTAGACCTAAGCGCACCAGCTCGCGTCCTTGCACATGCACATCTGGACCAAATGTTCGTCGTTGGGGAAGATAGCCGACAGCAGAATTTCCACGGCGCACAGACGCTCCCAAGACAGTAAGTTTACCCTCATTTAACGGCAGCAAACCTAAAATTGCCTTCAGCAACGTCGATTTTCCAGCGCCATTTGGTCCGAGGATGGCAATAAACTCTCCAGGCTCTACAGTCAACTGGACGTCACTCCAGAGTACGCGACCTCCACGCCGGACAAGAGCATGTTCAAATTGAATCACAGGTTGTGAATTTAAGCCGTTACGAGCTACATTCGGGGATGGCGGCACTGGATCAAAACCTATCGAGTTACGGGTCATATATTGTTTTGCTTGGGTGGAGGAGAGGGATGTGACTCATGAGCGGTGCCCTTTATATTACTGTTTAGGCATATCTTGTGCAGGGGAAAATAAATTACATCGGTAATTATTACACTCAATAACGGGAGTCATACCCAGCCAGGGCGCTTATTTGCCTGTAGACTTGGCTAACGCTTGCTGCAAGTCTTTGAGTTGCCCCACCTGCCAATCTTGGAAGGTTGCCGTTGCTGGGCTGAGAGTCTCGGTAATCGGAACCACAGGAATTTTCTCCGCATCAGCCTTTTTCTCTAAGGCATTTATGTCTGGCGTTGTGTTCTGCTTATTGTAGACAAAGACTTTGATCTGCTTCTGTGCCAATTGGTTGTCAAACGTTACTTTGTCTGACGCCGTCGGCTGCTGCCCTTCAGCGATCGCCTTCATGAATTCTGGTGGTGTCGTCAAGTTTAGACCCAATGCGGGTGTTTGATAAGCAAAAATGCTCTCTGTTGCGCCAATTGGTACTCCACCGTACTTCTGTTTGATTGTGCTGATTGTATCTTTGTAGGACTTGAGACCGACATTCAAATATTGTGTGCGCTGCTCGTCAAAGTAGGATGCGTCGGCTGGATCAATGCTTTTTAGGTCAGCTGTTATCTGATCAATAACTCGGTATACATAGCTTGGGTTATACCACAGGTGTGGGTTGTCTCCTTCTTTCAAGCCCACCAGTTTGCCCACATTGAGTTCCTTCCGTCCACTCACTGGGTTGGCGGCAAGCAGCTTTGATGCCCACGAATCGTACCCAGCACCATTCACTATTACATAACGGGCACTGGCAACAGTACGGGCGTCAGTGGGTTTAGCTTCGTAATCGTGAGGATCAGTATCGGGATTAGAAATAATGCTTGTGACTTTAACTCGGTTGCCACCTACTTGGGACGCGATACTACCCCAAAAATTCTCAGCAGCCACGACTTGCACAGGTTCTGTACTCGTGCTATTAGCTTGGGGAGCCGGACTGGCACTGCCAACAGGAGTTGTGCTGACGCTGGACTCAGGAGTAGAACCAGTCTCTGTTCTGGGGCTACAGCTAGCCAGGAGTGGAACTAGTAAGGAGAAGGATAACAGGCTAGTCGTCCCTACTCTTTGCCATTGAGGTAAGCGACTTTGAACCTGAAGAATATCCCTGACTAATTGAAAGATGTCTGAACACATTGTACGCATAAATTGTAGTTCCACCTCTAATCTCCCTTCATTGCCGTCTCGATTTTATCAATAATAATGGTATTCATTTTCAAAAATAATATGTGGTATATACTACTTAATTCCAGTGAAGCTGTCAATCAGACTTAGCATGTATCTGGGGTAAATCATTCCGGATATCTATGCCTTAGTTCCAATGCTTTAATGAAGAACAGCACTCAGGGTTACAGCGCCTGTTTTTTACCATTTTTCCCGTATTAGGGTAAGTTCATGCGTAGACGCTCTTAGCGGCTTGTCGTCAGACACCACCCTGTAGTTAATGGTTCTATATAATACCTCGGAGAGCGCTTGATTCTATCTATTTTAGGACTTAAGCAAAAGTTGCCACTCGGCTTTATTTATTGAAGCGCCTTAGCGTACCCCTTCGACGAAGTAAGCATGAAAAGGAGCGTCCTCGCTACTAAGAAGAGAAGCCACAGGCTAGCCGTTCCCAAAGGGTAGGGCTTGAGACGCTTTTGTACGTAAGAAAGAGTATATTTTGCGTAAGTCGTATATTTATTAACACAGGTTCTCAGTTCTCAATTCCGCATTTAACAATGGGATACATTGGTGAATATACGGTATCGACTAAGTTATTTTAGATAGCAATCGCATCTCCCTCAATCAATTGCTCTTTTTAATTTTTCGTTCATCTTAAATTAACATATAAAAACATAATATTGACATTCAAATACCATGCTGTTATGCTAATTGATGAAGTTAAGTAACATAACAGCATGTTGAGTTTTCGTCAGATTGCATCATCAGCCATCATCGGACTTTCAGTTCTTGGATCTTCTTCTATAGAACTAGGGCAAAAGGCTTTCGCAGCCCCAGCACCACCATTGACTGCACTAAGAGTAACTGGTGTGTATTCTGACATGGGAAGTGTCAGTGGGAATGGTGGATGGGAATATCCAATTCCAATGACGTCGTCTATTTCTACACAATATTCTCATTATGGAAATGTAATTGGGGTATATGTTTGTGAAACAGGTTATGGTCAAAATTCGATAGCCAAGTTCAATGGAAATCCCATGAAACTTGATCGCTCAGATCCACAACCAGATTCTAGCGGTACAATTACTGGTTATTGTAGATTATGGGAATATGATAATTCATTCAACGGTGGCACTTTTACATATCAAGCCTCATCAATAAATGCTCCTTTTCGGACACTATCGCTTTCATTTTATGTCAGAGCTCAATGATTAGTTTATGGTGGCTGATTTTTTTGTCCTCAAACTTAGAGAACACAGTACTTTCTTTAATATCCTCGTTAGAATTCCCCTGCTGTACATGAATATTGTTCAGAAGATAAATGTAGAGACGCCATGATTGAGCGTCTCTACACAGGGCGTATTGCACACAACGTATTTCAGTGCTAAAGTTTAGATCAAACTATATTTACTAACTCCAAAACCCTTACTTACCCCGTAGTGAATAGTCTTGAATTGCACTTGATTCATGGTTGGGTTGTAGAGGGTATAGGTTGCTTCTCCTGGTGTCCGCCCCACATTACCCACCCCAATAACTTGACGTAGGGCAATGTTGAGAGTTTGGGGAGAAGTTTGACTATCTAAGGTTGTAACTTCTGTCGTGACGGAACCTGCCTGTAATTGATACTGGAAAGCCAAACCAGAACGACCACAAAACAACGTGTTGGCTTGCATCCTTTGGAGGCGGTCGCAGATCAAAATTGGAGAAGTATCTGTTGTGAGTTCCTCATCAACAGATACCGTTGTGCCGTGAATTAACAAACAATCCAGTTCAAAGAAGCCAAAATCAAGCGTCCTCAACCATTCCACAGTCTGACGGGAAACACACTCCCACAGAGACTTAACGGTTTCTCCTCCATATTTCGCCATTAATTGAGTTGGTTCCCCAGTAGCACCAAGACCGTGTAAAATCAAACACTGTTCCTCCCACCATCCCTTACAAACCAGAGCTTCTAATTCTCCTCGTTGGGGATTAAGCACCCTTTCCACCAACTTTTCCGATTCTCGTGTTGGTCCAACTAAATCACCGAGAATATATAATGCCTCTATTTCACGACTTCGACGCTTTATATCTACCAGCACAGCCTCATAAGCTGCGAGATTCCCCTCAATTCCGCTTAAAATTGCCCAATTATTCATCTAACCGCTAACCCCCATTACCTCGTACATACATGAGTTGGATCACCAGCCCGTTCCGCAAATTCCAACCCATGTGCCAAGCGCCAAGCAAAAATAGCAGGTAAGCCATGAGCGATAATTGCAGCACAAGTTTTCTGATAGTCGTATGGGACTTCCCGCAGTGTCACTTCTTGAGTATCAGTGTCATAAATTACATAAGTCGCATTCGGTCGCCCATGTCTTGGTTCTCCCACTGAACCAACATTAACAATTCGCTTGAGAGGGTAAGTAAAGGTTTTTTCCTGTTCTTCTGTACCCCGACTTTTGACGCGAAATTGTAAACTCCCTGCATCCAGAACACGGATATAAGGCACATGAGTATGACCACAAAATAGTACATCTCCACCCACGGAAAGTACTCGTTCTAGTGCCACAAACGCATCGAGTTCTGGTAACAAATACTCGTGGTTGCTGTGTGGACTGCCATGAACAAAAGTTAGGTTTTCTTCACGCAAACTGTGGGGCAATTTTGCCAAAAATTCGCGATTTTCTGGTGTTATTTCTTTATTAGTCCATTCGTGAGCCAATTTTACCCGTTTCTCAGATATTAAAGAGGGATAGCTGCAATCGCAAGCATTCAGCCCCTCAGTAATATCTTCATCCCAGCATCCTGCACAAGTAGGAATATCTAGGGAGCGAATTTGTGCAATGACTGCATTCGGGTAAGGACCATATCCTACCAAATCACCAAGACAATAAATTTTTTCGCATGAGTGCTTGTCAATATCTAACAAGACAGCATATAAAGCTTCATAGTTGCTATGAATACATGACATCACCGCTATTTTCACGCTTGTGTCTCCTGATGTAGAATCTCTTTTACTTGTTCTTGGTAATGTAAGATTGCTGCTTGAGATAAACAGCACTCTTGCAAAGTTTGCCTCAAAATTTCTTCATCTAAGTTTTCTCCAAACATTTCCAAACCACTGAAACGCTGGGATATACCTTCTAAGTGACGTGGAAGATCTAATTCTAGAAAATGGGTTGACGGAACACCCGCTACAAAATCAGCGTAAACTGACCTACCATCAGGAACATTCAAAATTCCCTTAGCACGAGTTACTTTACCGTAAGCACCATGTGTGATTACGGTAAAGTAACTCGTGCAAACTGTCTTCATCTATAACTTGACCAGTGCTGGACGCTCGCCACAACCGGGCTTGTAGAAGGTTAGTTTGGAAATTAGATCCTGGTACAATCTCGTCTGCCCAAGAATGCCACTCTGAATCTTTGAGGTGTGGTGGTAAAACTGCGATTCCAAGGTACGGTAAAGTGTCTAATATTTGGGCGACTGCGCTTAATTCCAAGTGGAATCCTAATTCTATGTAGACAGCATCTGCTACGGCTAGTTGGTGGAAAAACTCAACTTCTTGACCGTCATTAAAGACTTTAACTGTAGGAAAGTCCGTAGCAAGGCGTGTCTGGTCAATAGGAACGCTCCCAGTGCCAGGGCTGAAATACAATACATTTTCATGAGCAACACAAAGTTTCTCCTCTAAGAGAGCCAGTTGTTGGTAAATCCATGCGGTTTTGCCACAACCGACTGGTCCGGCGACGACAGTGATCATAGGTACAGACATAAAATAATGATAATCATTTTTGCTCTTTTAGGCAGGATGATCAATTACAATAATGATTATCATAACCATTGAATGATCACACTGCAAATTATGACCACCGTTCCGGCAAAAGTAGACCTAGCAGTTATTGGGGCGGGACCTCATGCTCTTACCTTGATTACACATCTGCTGCAAAAACGGCTCTTATATTAGGGATAAACTTCTAGTATTTGACCCCAGTGGTGAATGGATGAGTCGATGGCAGCACCAATTTGTGGCTTTGCAAATCCCTCATTTGCGCTCCCCTGCTGTCCACCATCCAGATCCCAACCCTTTCGCCTTGCGAAAATTTGCTGAATCTCGTCAGAATGAACTTTTTCCCCCTTATGATTTACCTGGAACCCAGCTATTTGAGGACTTCTGTCAAGATGTGATTTGCCGTTGGCATTTGCACAAGCACGTTGTTCCTTTGGGAGTGACGAGAATTGAACCCTTACCTTATTGTCTTCCTCCTCGATTCCGCTTATGGTTGCAAGACGGGAGTGCAATAATTGCGCGGCGAGTCGTGCTAGCAACAGGTAGCGCTCAACTTCAGATACCTGATTGGACTAACAAGATTCAGTCAACATATCCCCAAGATAGACTTAGCCACTCCCAAACAGTCGATTTACGGGGATTGCAGTTGGTAGGTGAAAGAGTGTTGATTGTGGGTGGAGGGTTGACAAGTGGACACTTGGCATTAGGTGCGCTATCTCATGGTGCAAAAGTACACTTGATGATTCGGCGACAATTGCAAGAAAAATTATTCGATGCTGAACCAGGTTGGTTAGGCCCAAAGTATCTCAAGGCATTTTTTGCCGAATTAGATTGGGAGAAACGCGTTTCCATAATTCAGCAGGCAAGAAACGGTGGTTCAATAACACCTGCGATCGCAATGCAACTGCGGCGACAAGAGCGTACTGGTAATCTGAGAATTGATGAAAATTGCCAAGTCCTTCAGGCTGAGTGGTTAGGTAAGAATTGGTTAGTGAAATGTAGTAATGGCAGTAATTATGAATACGAGCGTATCTGGTTATCCACTGGAAGCAAATTCGATGTGATGAGTGAACCTTTATTAACAGAAGTAATAGAAGCTTACTCAATTCCTATTGTGAAAGGTTTCCCTGTTTTGGATACTTGTTTGCGTTTACCTGGTTGTGAATTATTTATCATGGGTGGGTTAGCTGCAATGCAAGTGGGTCCAACTGCACGGAACTTATCGGGTGCCAGAATGGCTTGTGAAAAAATTGTTCCAGCTATTGTTAAGCCGAGTATGGCCCTTTCCCTTAAAACCCCGGCTCATACCGTCTCACTTTAAAATTAATACAAATAGGCAGCCGGAAAGTTATTACATGAGTTCATTGTGATGAATAGCTGGTGTTGCTAGAATTTAGAGTGTCAGTGATCTGCAATATTTGAGAAAATTATGGTGTTTGCTGCTGGCACAATCTCTTCTCTGTTAACAATTCCGCCATTAGAAAATGGTGACAAGCTTACCCGTAAAGAATTTGAGCGGCGCTACCATGCCATGCCTAATCTGAAAAAAGCAGAGTTAATAGAAGGAGTGGTTTATATGGCGTCCCCATTGAGAATCAAAAGTCATGGAGAACCTCATGCATATATTATGGCTTGGCTAGGAGTTTACAAAGCAGCAACACCAGGCGTGGGTTTAGCAGACAATGCCACAGTATTAATAGATGCTGATAATGAACCGCAACCAGATGCGTTATTGAGGATTGAAACAGGCGGACAATCGCGCATTAATCAGGATGATTATTTAGAAGGTGCGCCGGAATTAATTGTCGAAATTGCTGCCTCTAGTGCTTCGTATGATTTGCATGAAAAACTGAAAATTTATCGACGTAATCAAGTTCAGGAATATTTAGTGTGGCGAGTTTATGACCACCAATTTGATTGGTTTAGGTTAAAAGAAGGGCAATATATTTTACTTGAACCGAATACGGATGAGATAATTTGCTCTCAAGTTTTTCCAGGCTTATGGCTAGCTAAATCTGCATTATTGACAGGAGATTTAGCTAAAGTATTATCTGTTTTACAACAGGGATTGTCTACAAGCGAACATCAAAATTTTGTAGCGATACTCTGAAGTATGTGGCCACACAAACTAAGCATGTCGTCGTATACTAAACAATTCTAGCCAGAACTAGCGCTGACTTTATTTGTCCAGCCCCAAACTTCTATTAAATGGACAACTTGCTTTCTGTGAGATTCTCTTTTATAGACATCGTTTGGCGTATACCTTAATAAAAGTACATATGTACACAGGTACATCAATCTTACACTGTAGCATCTTAACCTAATTATTGCTACTCTTAGAGCAGGAATTTGCTATTTTTTCACATATTTCTGTATTAAGCCTCAACTTCATACTATGTTTATCGAATTTAGTGTCGGCAACTACAGATCGTTTAAGGAGCAAGTCACTTTTAGTATGGTGGCAGCTAACCTTGTCGCGCAAGACAAAAAGCTCGATGAAAACAACGTTTTTGAAGTAGATGACGATCTTAAACTACTTAAGAGCGCCGCAATATACGGTGCAAATGCAAGTGGAAAAAGTAACCTGGCTAAAGCTTTAAGTTTCATGAGATGGTTTATGATTAATTCTTCTAAAGAGACTCAAAGCACTGAAAAAATAGGTGTTGAACGATTTAAGCTCAGCACTGAAACCGAAGCTCAACCATCTTTTTTTGAAATAGTATTTTTAAGGACAATCCCACACACGCACAAACCTATGTAGAAATTTTGCTTTCTCACCAGATAGAATCAATGGCGGCACAAGAACGCATTCAGCCCGACAAGGAAATCGAGAAATGTGCTCACTACTCGTTTGGGGCGCATTTTGCCGAGGTACAATTTGATCCGGAAGTAGGAGAACTGCGAGTCACTCGCTATGTCGGCGCATTTGCTGCCGGACGGATCATTAACCCTAAAACTGCCCACAGCCAACTGATAGGTGGCATTATTTGGGGCATCGGCATGGCTTTGCTGGAGCAGAGTGTCGTCGATCCGCATTTAGGGCGGATTGTGAACTCGGATCTAGCTGAGTACCTGGTGCCGACGAATGCCGATATTCACCCCATTGATGCCTTTTTTATTGAAGAGGAAGACCCGCGCGTCAATCGGATTGGCACTAAGGGCATTGGCGAAATTGGCACTGTTGGAGCCGCAGCAGCGATCGCTAATGCTGTCTATCATGCTACGGGCAAACGGATTCGTGACCTACCCATCACGATTGACAAACTGCTTTGACCTTAAAGTGCGACTCGTTCTAGAGGGCGCGACCTGAAAAAGGTCGTTTGGTAAAGTTCGCCTACTTCCTGAGCGGATAGCCAAAATTATAGTTACAAAAAAGATGAGTATGAGCAAGTCAAAGGACGAGTTATAGACACTTAGGGTTTCTCGTAACCTTAATCAATAGGTAATCGCCACTATCTACCATAACGATGCTGCCACTCATTAAGTAGATTTGCAAGGGAATAAGCGCTTAAATCAAAGACAGCATATATTGACACATCATAACCGCGCTTACCTAACATCTGTATGCGGCGTGAAGCATTGGCAAGTTTTATCAACCTAGTACGATGGGGAGAATCGTGATTCAAATTAAACCCAACCACACTGCCCATCGGCACATGATTAATGCTCTGCTTGATAACACGAAAATCATCTACCTCGCTCCAAGTGTAGAATTTCTTGCTTGTTATATATTGAATAGTCAGTCCTTCAGGTTGTAGCTCCAAAAAATATCGCCTTGGCATCACCAAGCAGCCAAACAATAGGAAGGCGAAAAAAATACCCATAGTCCACAGTGTCCATGTCGGCGCATGTATCCACTTGTCAAAATTGACAATGAGTGAAATCGCCACTATAATCAAAAAGGGGAAAAAAGCACGTAGAAATCTACGCCCGTTAAAGCGAATAATCATCTTTTAATCTGCCGCGATTAATAACAGTAATACTTCACTTGATAGTGCATCTAAAGATTGGGTTTAGAGTGATCGCCAACTCCCATATTTACCGCTGCGTACAATGACAATCATTTGTTAACGTTTGATAATTAACTTTGATCAGGATTATTTATATACTACCCACGCGCACCCAGCTTATCACAATCGGTTTTTACTTATTTATTAGGATTTAGTCAGTTATTTAAAGCACTTTTAACACTGAATTTTCAGATCTGGAAATCACCTTAATGAACAAATGCACTTATCCGGCGAGAGAGAACACAACTGTATAGGCTGTGCTGGGAGATTTACGGAAGCGTAATACTACGAAGTCGTTGCCTAGGGCATCGCACTCGGTTTAAATTCTGAAAAATCCTGGATAGCTCATCATTACTGTGTTGCCTTAATACCCCTACCTTCAGAAAAACACAACTTCTATCATGTTCGTTTGAATAATTGTAATATGGCTGAAAGTAGTGCTTCAGCGCTTTTAACAGTCTGATATAGCAGTCGCCAAAGTCGTTAGGACAATTCACGATGTACGCCAGAAACAGCGTACATCGTGAATTGATTATTGTCCTAAGCTTCCTGTCCGTTGCTATAGCTTTAAAGCGCTACTCCGAATCCATCTTTTATTGACAAGTCATTTACCGAACATAATATTACTTATCTTCGGAAAAGAAAAGAAATTCACTAGTTTGCAGAAATCTATCTGCGGAATTCCGCAGATACAAAACTTAACACTTTCCGGAAATGTTCTGTAAATAGGAAAAACTCAGATTGTGAACATTGGGAAAATGGAACCCTATCTGCGGAATTCCGCAGATACAAAACTTAACATATTCCGAAAATGTTCTGTAAATAGGAAAAACTCAGATTGTGGACATTGGCTCTTTGGTTCACAATTAGAACCTCTCTCTATAGAAGGAAGATTCTGTGACTGAATCAGACAGAGGATAAATATAGCTTAACGCTACCTAAATCAATTTCTTGGTACAGGAAAAACAACCATGATTTCATCAATGTTATTAGCAGTGCAAGTAACTGTTCCCAATACTGGTACTGAATGGGACTGGACGGGAACGCCAGTAATTATTGTCGCTTGTCTGTTAGCTCTTTTGATTATTCCTCGGATAATTCGCTATCCCCATGTTGGCATTAAAATGCCTTTACCTTTCCCAGAGATTTTTAACAATCCTAGTGTCGGAACATTCCTCGCAGCAATGAGTACGGGTCACCTCATCGGGATCGGTATTGTTTTAGGACTAAACAATCTCAACGCTCTCTAGATTTTTCTTTTTCGCGCAGATTATATGGGTTTTGGGTGGCAAATGCCTCTGGCACTAGGGCGATCGCCACCCATTATCAATCACAAAAATTTCTTCCTCCACTCGCGATTCCCCTATCCTCAAAGGAAAAATCAGGCTAACAAACGTTCCTTCAGAAATCGCAGGTCTTTGAGATCTATAGTAACTTTTTCCCAAAAGCATTAATTGTTTATCCTAGAAATAGGAGCATCTTAACAAGCGGATGCTAATTTACCATCTCTATCTATAAAAGTCAGTTGATGCAGCAATGTATATGGGTAAACATAAAAATATTACATAGTGTTGACGAAAAAGGGAATTAGGTGTAGGAATAATTTCTTCCCTATTACCAGCCTGCGTCTATATAACTAGCTTGCGAGACGTGAATAGCCGTTCTGAGTTATGACAAATTATACTAGTTTGAGGGGAATATAGTGCAAACAAATTGGAGAATCGGTTCTTTATTTGGCATTCCACTGTTTTTAGATCCTTTGTGGTTCGTGATTTTAGGACTGGCAACCCTCAACTTTGGCTTGTCTTATCAAGCATTGGGAGGTTTCCTAAGCTGGAGTGCTGGGGTGGTGATGGCACTGTTGCTTTTTGGTTCGGTATTGTTACACGAGTTGGGTCACAGTTTGGTAGCGCGATCGCAAGGCATTAAAGTTAACTCAATTACTTTATTTCTTTTTGGTGGCATTGCTGCTATAGAAGAAGAGTCTAAAACTCCGGGAAAAGCATTTCAGGTAGCGATCGCAGGTCCCGTAGTCAGTATTGCATTGTTTTTCCTCCTTCAACTCCTGAGTACTATTCTAAATAAGACAAGTGTACTCAGCATAATGAGTGGGGATTTGGCAAGAATTAACTTACTATTAGCACTATTCAACCTAATTCCCGGCTTACCTCTAGATGGAGGGCAAGTGTTAAAAGCAGCACTTTGGAAAGCAACGGGTAACAGATTTCAAGCTGTTAAATTAGCAGCAAAAGCAGGGCAAATTTTGGGATATGCGGCGATCGGCTTGGGTTTGGCAGTCGATTATTTAACAGGTGAGTTGGTAACTGGGATCTGGATTGCCTTGTTAGGTTGGTTTGGTATCCGCAACGCTACTAATTATGAGCGCGTGACAACTTTACAAGAAACCTTGCTACAGCTAGTTGCTGCCAACGCGATGACACGAGACTTTCGCGTTGTCGATGGTGACAAGACTTTGCGTTTCTTTGCTGATATGTACCTCTTAGAAAGCAGCGCCCCACAGATGTATTTTGCCGAGTCTGATGGACGTTACCGAGGTATAATTTCGATTGATGATTTGCGTTTAGTAGAACGAAGTCAATGGGAAACTCAAACCTTAAACAGTATTGTGCATCCTCTGACAGAAATTCCCACCGTGACTGAATCCACTTCACTTGTTGAGGTAATTAACAAACTGGAGTGCGAACAGTTACGATACATTACTGTTCTTTCTCCTGCTGGATCTGTCGCTGGGGTAATTGATAGGGGAGACATTGTGCAGGCGGTCGCACAAAAGTTAAGTTTACGGATAGCTGATGCCGATATTAAGCGCATCAAAGAAGAAGGCAATTATCCACCAACTTTGCAATTGGGTGCGATCGCAAAATCAACAACCCAATCATAAATATTACTCGCTGACGTGAAGAAAAAAACGATGAATGACCACTCGCTTCTCAAGAGTCAAAAGTCACTCATTCAAAAAAGAAAAAGGATTAAAACACCATATACGACGTCAAAAATTGGGTGATATCTGTGGGAAAGTCACCAGTTTTTTCTTCCCTCAAGGTAATACTCATATTATTAAAACAAATAACGCGAACGAGCAAAGAGCAATCTTTGCCGCTCTTCGCGTTACCTAAAGGAATTCCCACCCCGATTGCCTCAACGGGAGCCAGTGCTGTTTACTCTCAGCATCTCTGGTGCTTTTGAGAAGACAGAAGTTGAAAGTGCAGGCATAGGAGCGTTAGGGAACCGAACGTAGTTCGTCAGAAGCGGAAACTAACGCTCCTATGCCTAGCGAGGGCTAAGCCGTCATTCGCACTGGCTCCTCCTTACGACTTCTCTGTACACGGCGCTGGCTCGACTTGAGGCGACTGACGTTCCGAAGAAGAACAAGTACCAACTTTTCAGTTGACTTTTGAATGAGTGACTTTTGACTCTTGAGAAGCGATTGACTTTCCACTCCTGTAATAGACTGTAATATTTCCCAATTTAATGT
>JAQYWN010000502.1 GCA_029379265.1 Rhizonema sp. NSF051 | reverse complement strand
AATGCAGCTTATAAGCTAGTCACAAAGCAGCTTTGACGGTTTTCGGAGATGTCTAATAAGCTGACACAGTTGAGTCAGCAACAAGGAGTCACGTTTTTTATGACGCTGTTGGCAGCATTTGATACATTACTTTACCGCTACACAGGTATAGAAGATATTTTGGTAGGGACACCAATTGCAAATCGTAATCGCAGTGAAATAGAAGGGTTAATTGGCTTTTTTGTCAACACTTTAGTTTTGCGTACTGACGTCTCAGGCAATCCCAGTTTCTCAGAATTACTAGTGCGAGTTCGGGAAATGGCACTCTTAGCCTATGCTCATCAGGACTTGCCATTTGAAATGTTGGTAGAAGCATTGCAGCCAGAACGGAACCTAAGCCATACACCTCTGTTTCAGGTGATGTTTGTCTTGCAAAATACTCCCATGTCTGAAGTAGAGCTTGCTGGGTTAAGTGTCAGTCCATTGCTAGGAGAAAGAACAACTGCAAAATTTGATTTAACTTTAGCAGTAGAAAACACATCGACCGGACTGGCGGGTGTATGGGAGTACAATACTGACTTGTTTGATAAACGCACTATCGAGCGGATGATAGAGCATTTTGTGACATTGCTTGAGGGAATTGTTGCAAACCCACAGCAGCATCTAGCACAATTGCCTTTGTTGACGTCCGTTCAGCAACAGCAGTTATTGGTGGAGTGGAATCAAACTCAAACTGACTATCCCCAAGAAAAGTGTATCCACTCCTTGTTTGAGGCACAGGCGGAGCGTACTCCAGATGCGGTGGCACTGATGTATGTAGACGAGCGCAGCGAGGCTTCTCGCAGAGTAAATCAACAACTTACTTACCACCAGTTAAACAGTCGGGCTAATCAGTTGGCGTATTACTTGCGATCAGTGGGTGTGGGAGCCGATGTGCTAGTCGGCATTTGTATAGAGCGATCAATAGAAATGGTGGTGGGACTACTTGCCATTCTCAAGGCGGGTGGGGCTTACGTACCTCTCGATCCAGAGTATCCCCAAGAACGTTTGACTTTCATGTTGGAAGATGCTCAAGTGAAAGTGCTGTTAACCCAAAAACAACTGCTTGACAGACTACCTGAACAGAAAGTCCACCTTGTTTATTTGGATACTGACTCGCAGAAGTTTGCCCCAGTAAACGAAATTCTCCACGCCTGCGAGGTAAAGTCATCAAACTTAGCTTACGTACTCTATACCTCTGGCTCTACAGGTAGACCAAAAGCAGTAGCCATAGAGCATAAAAGTCCAGTTGCTTTAGTAAGTTGGGCACAATCCGTTTTTACACCCAATGAGCTTGCTGGTGTCTTAGCTTCTACTTCTATCTGTTTTGACCTCTCAGTTTTTGAGTTGTTTGTTCCTCTAAGCTTGGGAGGAAAAATCATTTTAGCTAAAAATGCTTTGCATTTATCCAAGATGACTACTGCTAACCAAGTCACTTTAATTAATACAGTTCCTTCTGTGATCGCTGAGTTAATTCGAGAGAATAATTTACCTGAGCAAGTATGCACAGTTAATTTAGCTGGAGAATCTCTCCGAAATCAACTTGTGCAGCAAATATATCAGCAGAGTACAATCCAGCGTGTCTTCAATCTCTATGGTCCTTCAGAAGACACCACTTACTCTACATTTGCCTTGATAAAAAAAGGGACGAGTGAATCACCGAGTATCGGTCGCCCGATCTCTAACACGCTTATCTACATCCTTGACCAATATCTACAGCCAGTTCCCGTAGGTGTACCAGGAGAGTTGCACATCGGTGGTGCCGGATTAGCAAGAGGTTATCTCAATCGGGCAGAGTTAAGCAAAGAAAAATTCATCCCCAATCCCTTTAGTACCAACCCTGGTTCCCGCCTTTATAAAACTGGGGATTTAGCACGTTACTTAAGTGATAGTAATATTGAATACTTAGGACGGATGGATAATCAAGTGAAGCTGCGGGGCTTCCGCATTGAATTGGGAGAAATAGAAGCAGTACTCAGCCAACATGGCAATGTGCAGGCGTGTTGTGTGGTCGCTAAGGAAGACACTACCGGGGATAAACGCTTAGTCGCTTACGTGGTGCCGGATCAACAGCATACACCCACAATCACTCAGCTGCGTCAGTTCCTCTTTGATCAACTACCTGGGTATATGGTGCCCAATGCTTTTGTGATGCTGGAAACCCTGCCCCTCACGCCCAACGGTAAGGTAGATCACCGCGCATTGAGAACACCTTCGCAAAGTAGTGATTCAGACACATTTGTTGCACCCCGCAACAATTTAGAAGTGGAATTAACGCAAATTTGGTCAAATATTCTCAAAGTTGACAAGGTAGGAGTACAAGATAACTTTTTTGACCTCGGTGGTCATTCCCTTTTAGCTACTTATTTGATAACTCGAATTAAACAACAACTACTTAAAGATATTCCTTTAGTCACTCTCTTCCAAAATCCAACTATTGAACAGTTAGCGACTATCCTACAACGAGATTCAGTTATTTCAAGTTACTCTCCCTTGGTAGCAATTCAGCCAAACGGTTCTAACTTGCCTTTCTTCTGTCTTCCAGGAGCTGGTGGTTATCCTTTCTACTTGTATAACTTAGCCCGTTATCTAGGCCCAGACCAACCGTTCTACAGTTTCCAAGCAAATGATTTGGATGGAGGATTGCAGCCCATCACCCGAGTTGAAGATATAGCTGCCCACTATATTCAAGCAATACAGGCTGTTCAGCCCCAAGGACCGTATTTTTTAGGAGGACATTCTTTTGGAGGTAAAGTAGCTTTTGAAATGGCGCAACAGTTACTTCAACAAGGGTATGTGGTTGCTTTAGTTGTTATTCTTGATACTAAAGCACCGATTTATCAGAAAAAGCACATAGGTGTTGGTTGGGATGATACCAAATGGCTGTTTGAGTTTGCCAAAGCACTAGAACTTGCATTTGCAAAGAACTTGGATATTTCTTACGAGACTCTCCAATGTTTAGCTCCTTTGGAGCAACTGAAATACGTTCTACAGCATTTCCAAATGGTTAATATCCTGCCTCCTGACGCTGAAACTACGCAGCTTAATCATTTAGTACAAGTTTTTAAAGCTAACCATCTAGTTGATTATGTCCCACCACAACAGGTCTATCCAACCCGAATTGCTCTCTTGCGCTCCAGCGAGGCTTCTGTTGAGGACTCTGCTAGTGAGTTACCTTCTGAGATTTTACAGGATCTGGTCTGGGGGTGGGGCAAGTTTTCTGCCGAACCTGTCAATATCCATTTTGTCCCTGGCAACCATATTACGATGATGACTCAACCCCACGTTCAGGTTTTGGCCGAACAGTTGAGAGCTTGCATTCAGGAGGCACAGGATTCCTTACAAACACTTACTTAAGAAACTACATATGATTGTTTTAGGTATCAACTCGGTTTATCATGAGTCAGCGGCATCTTGTGTTGTTGATGGTCGAATCGTCTCAGCAGTTGAAGAGGAAAGATTTAATCGCTATAAACATGGCAAAAACGCATACATTGATAATCCTCACATTCTCCCAATCCAAGCGATTAATTTTTGTCTAAGAGATGCCAATTTAGATATTGAAGATATCGATTTAATTGCATTTTCTTTTGACCCTAAGCTTCGCGAGAAGAGTTTTAAAATTGACCCAATTAGTATTCCTGGAGATTGGGGGAGTAAAGAAGGGGAAAAAATATTTCTTTTAGGTTTGGAAAAAGTCAAACTCTCTTTAACTCAAGCTTTGGGTGATAAAGCAGCAGAAAAGCTCGTTTGGGTTCCCCATCATTTAGCCCATGCAGCTTCCGCGTTTTTCCCTTCTGGATTAAAAGAAGCAGCAATTTTAGTCATTGATGGTATTGGCGAAAATGCCTCTTCGATTATGGCCTATGGTAATGAGAATAGGCTCGGTGTATTACATGAAATCCAATATCCTCATTCTTTAGGTTTTTTGTGGGAAAAACTGGCTCAATTCCTTGGTTTTTCGGAATACGATGCTTGCAAAGTCATGGGACTAGCAGCTTATGGGCAGAGCGAAACCATGCAAGCAGTATTTTCTCACTTTGCACGGATAACAGATCAAGACTTTACTCTAGAAAAAGAGGTTCTTCGCTTTCGCGTTAGCGAATTTGAACTATTAGAAGCACTACTAGGTAAAAGTAGAAAGAAAAATGAACCGATAGAACAGCATCACAAAGACATTGCAGCTTCTTTACAAGCATTTACCGATCAAGCTGTGCTGTATTTAGTCGAAGTCCTTTACCGCCTCTGTCCATCAGATAACCTTTGCTATTCGGGAGGAGTAGCGCTCAACTGCGTTACTAACTGGTTAATTAAAGAAAAAGGACCATTCAAAAATATCTTTATTCCAACAGCTCCTCACGATGCCGGAACCGCAGTTGGTGCGGCTCTTTACGCTTATCATACGCGATGCAATCAACAAAAAATTCATACTCCGCAACTCACCCCGCATACAGGACCAAAGTTTACCAGTGAGGAAATCCTGTTGGCAATTGAAGAATCTGGTTTAACTTCCAGACGCTCAATAGATAGTGCGATCGAAGCGGCTGATATGATAGCAGATGGTAAGGTCGTTGGCTGGTTCCAAGATCGTATGGAATTTGGTCCTCGTGCTCTCGGTAATCGTTCTTTGTTAGCCGATCCACGCTACGCTACTACTCGGGAATTACTCAACCAAAAAGTAAAGCATCGAGAAGATTTCCGACCTTTTGGTCCTAGTGTTTTAGCTGAAAAAGCAGAAAAATGGTTTGAAATTGGTCGCAATAGTGAAAGTCTAAAGTATATGCTATTTACTTGTCCGGTACGACCTGAAAAAATAGAAAAAATTCCTGCCGTCGTTCACGTCGATGGAACTGCAAGAGTACAACTAGTAGAAAAACAACTTAACCCCAGTTACTACCGATTAATAGAAAGATTTGAACAGCGCACAGGGGTTCCTGTAATCCTTAATACATCTTTTAATGATAGTGAGCCTATAGTCTGCTCGCCTAGGGATGCTATTTCAACCTTTAAACGCACGGCGATTGATGCCTTGATCATGCAAGATTTTGTTATAGAACGTAAAAATTGAAATAAGTACTACGATGATAAACGAATTAACCAGATCAAATTTTTGTAATCAACGCATTAGTACCATTTCTTCAAAGCTCACAGGAGAATATACAGTTGCTACCGACCAAGTCAGCTACCAACAACCAGATCAAGTTTTTCCTTTACATCCTGAGCAGCAGTTTTTTCTCGATGAAATTATAGAGGAAAAGATGACTGATGCACGGGTGCTGGAAATCGGTCTTGGATCAGGCGTGTTGTCTATTGGTGCACTTAGAGCCGGAGCAATTTATGTTACGGCTCTTGAAATCAATCCCCGCGCGAAGAACTATGCTGGCTTCAACATTCTCACTAACGGTCTAGAAGGCAAGATCGAAATTAGGGATGGTGATGTGAGCGATATCTGGAAACCAGTACGTGGCGATCACTTTGATTATATAATCTCTAATCCGCCTTTCGAGCCGACACCACAGGGAATGACCCACTATCTGCATTCTGCTGCTGGCATCTGGGGACTTGATTTTGTAGAAGCTATACTCAAAGAACTTGATGATCATTTGACAGCAGCAGGTCATGGGCAGATTGTTACCTTTGCTCCAGGAAATGCCCAAGAACCATTCATGCTGATAGATATGGCTCAGAAGTACTTGAAGGGGGAAATAAAAATTAAGGTGAATCCGATTTCAATCAAATTTAGTGAGTTTGTAGACAGATATGTTGAAAACGGACAGGCGACTGAAGAACAAGTAGAAAAAATCAAAAAAATGGCACAAGATAATGATGTTTCCCACTTGTATCTTTGCGTACTTCATTACAGTCAGGGTGAGCGATCGCTTACTGTTACGGATACGATTCTAGCGTACGAAGCTTGGCTAAATCCTTTGTGAAAATGAGAATATGCCTTATATGAATTGTCTTCCGTTGGATAATTTGTCCGGAGGGGAAAGCATAACTTGGTTCTTGGCAACTTTTGGTGAGCTTTGATTGAGGCAAGGCAGCTATGCAGAGGGCAGAAGTGAAAGGAAGGAAAATGTCCGAAATTATTGCTAAACAAGGGTTACAAGCCTTCTGCCTTCTACCTCCTGCTCTCTGCCTTAAAACGGGTTTCCGTGTTGATCACCAAAATTGGACAAGAACCTATATATTAAGACTAGATT
>JAQYWN010000501.1 GCA_029379265.1 Rhizonema sp. NSF051 | reverse complement strand
TTACTATTTATTCTCCCACAAATATGGTCTGTTTATTTACGCCGACCTATACTAGGAGGATGCCAACCAATAATTGTCCAACGTCGTCGGGCAACAACTATTATTGGATTATTCATTCGCAGGCAAACAATTGTAGCTCTACCAATAGAAGTTAAACCTTCAACTTTTGTAGCATCAGAACTCCAGGTAAAATGGTCAGACCATCTCTGTGTGCGCGGATTAAATAGAGGTGTTATTTCCCCAGTTAAAGGGTCTATAGCTTCGATTGAATCAGCTTTAAATTCATTGCAAGAGCGACAGGCTAAACACAGATTTTCAAAGGTCGTTTCTCCACCTTTTGAGAGAGGTTGAATATGATCATGGCTCATCAGAATACCGCTATTAGCTTCAGTAGTTAAGCAATAACAGCAACGTCCTTTATCGCTAGCAGCTATTTTATTTCGTAAGCTTTCAGAAATGTATTTAGACACAACAATTTAAAAAGTTGGCACATGATGCCCTCGCCAACGGAGTAACACAGCAGCTTGAGCAATACGTAGCATAAAACGGTCAGCTTCGTGACGCAATTTTATTAGTTCCAATCGTTCTGCATCTGTAATATTACCACTAGAGTTACGCTCCAGTAGAAAGTTGTATTGCTCCATTTGGTCTGCTGTTTTGCAACTACGGACAATTTGCCACAAGCTATTGTCATCTAGTTTATCTAATGCTGCGAGGTCAGCTTGGAATTCCTCTGGTACATCATCCCATTCTGGAGGACTACCCACCTCTAAAGCATGGACGATCACCTCTTCAATGGGGCGACGTTGCGCGTGGGCAGTGTTGACTAAACGCTGATAGAGTATTTCTGGGATTTGAAGCGTTACTGTCTCTGTTGCCATTGTTCAATTCCCTACCCATGCCTTGATTAAACCATCTCAATTTTAGCGTAGTTCAAACCCAGCTAGGGCATCCGCAAAATTTGGATGGTTTTCCGACAACGGTTTTAGCATCTAGAGTGATGACAATGGAACGAACCCATCAGCTTTAGTTCCGTATGTTTTACTTTGCGATACTCGAAAATAGATCTCTTCCAAAAGTTATATTTTACGAGGTTCTGTACAGTATTGCTTGCTTGAGTAGAATTCCTCAAATCTTAAGAAACCATCG
Organism: Rhizonema sp. NSF051; assembly: GCA_029379265.1. Taxonomy (GTDB): domain Bacteria; phylum Cyanobacteriota; class Cyanobacteriia; order Cyanobacteriales; family Nostocaceae; genus Rhizonema. Next base: position 5,075 of record JAQYWN010000501.1, on the reverse strand, counting down.
CCGCTGATACATTACATAAGCAACTGCCACCCAGAGTAACACCGTGACAATGGCGAAAAGTAAAGAACCATTCATCGCACCAGCCCAAGATGCAAAGACATTCAGGTAAATCCAATCATAAGTGTTGGGAGCATTTTCCCCAGACCCGACTTTAGTTCTCACCAAAATTTTAATTAGCAGTACAGAGGCAACAAAAAGGGAAATGGCATTTAATCCCAGCACTTCAAAAGGTTTATCCCAACGCCGTACCCGGCGCACTTCAATAAGTTCATAACAAGCTGCAAGTAACAATAATGCCCAACCACTAGTGAAAATTACATAAGAACTCGTCCATAGCTTTTTGTTAATCGGGAATGTCCAGCCCCATGCCCAACCAATCATTAAGCAACCAATACCAAATAAAACTAAACCTATGCTTGTACGAGATTTCACTGGCTGAGCGCGTATCCATTGTCCAGCGAAATATCCCGCCAATACACTCACAATAGCGGGAATAGTGCCAAAAAGTCCCTCTGGATCTCCTAAATTCTTAAAACCATCACCTTTGTAAAGATGTATTTGAGGAATAATTAAGCGGTCTATATAAGCACCGAAATTCCCCTCCCGCGTCGTCAGCACTCCAGCGCCATAACCGGGAACGGGTACATACATCATGGCTATCCAATAGCCGATGAGTAACACTCCTGTCAGTATCCATTGTCCTTTACGTGGGAGTTTAAGAACGGCAACAGAAGCAAGGAGGTATGTTAAGCTAATGCGTTGCAACACTCCCATAATGCGGATAGTACTCAAATCAAAAGTCCCAGGACCTTTATTCCAAAAACCATTGAGTAATAACCCCAAAGCGAATAAAATCGCAGCGCGACGCAAAATACGCCAGTAAACAGACGCTGAGGGTTTATTTTCGCCAGTGTACTTTGACAAGGAGAAAGTCATCGCCACACCAACAATAAACAGAAAGAAAGGAAAGACTAAATCAGTCGGAGTGCAGCCGTGCCAATCTGCATGGAGTAGTGGAGGATAGACTTTAGGTTCGGCAACACCCGCCATGTTCACAAGAATCATGGCTGCAATAGTTATGCCGCGAAAAACATCAAGTGAAGTCAGACGACCCATAATCAGAATATTGGATGAAATACTACAAATTACTCTGCATCGTAGAGATAATCAAGATAAATTTGTAGAACGAAATACAAGTTAAAATGTTGTTAACATAAACATTTTTTGCATTCTTGTCTCTCCATACTATATGCAATTTTTAACCTAGCCATACGGAATGTACCGACAACAGTGGTTTATTAAAATTTGAGTGTTTTTAGTTGCTTGAGCGCTCTGATCTAGGAGTGTAGATAGTGTCTGGAGCTACTGGATTCTCAATGTTTAATCGTACGCGTTCTCTTTGTTGCTGTTTTTGAGCTTGACGTTCTCGTCTTCTTTTTTGCTGAAGTTCCTGAGCTTGACGTACTCGTTCGCGGGCTTGACGCTCAAAGTTAGAACCCGCTTTAGCAAAGTTAACTGCCGCTTGTATGTGCTGCTCGCTATCTGTGGATACGAACTTCCACTTCTTCTTTACGGTTTCCATGACTTCTTGATCGAGATTATCGTGACCGGTAGATTCGACCATTTGTACATCTTTGACACTACCATCTCTTTCAACATCAATTTCCACAACTGCTCGACCCTCCATACCCTCAGATCCTGACGGATAATTTGGGGGAGGGCAACGACGGCAAGCCAAACCATCAGAACCCGAGCCAGTTCCCAAACCGTTGCCACGACTATTTCTATTACCTGTAGCGATCGCTCTTGTATTTCCCGAACTATTGCCTGAACCTGGAAGCGCTCCATTATCGCCGTTGCCTTCACGGTTTCTATTTCCTAGAGCAGTCGCAATGTTGGAGAGCGAGCCAGTGCTATTGTTGTTTTTTGGCTGCTCTACGTTGTTATCTTTCGCTACAGATGGTGCAGTGGGAAAGGGTAGCCCAGAGGAGGTTGACGTTGGTTTTGGAGTTGTGGTTGAGCTTTTCGATGGCGTGAAAGCAGGCTTTGCAGTCTCTGTTGGGGTTAGTTTGGATGATAAGCTCGATCTAGTTTGTAATAGTGGCGTTTGAGTTGGTTTTGGTGACGGTAGGGGTGGTAAAGTCTCCGCAATTTTGGGCAACGGTGGTATTGGGGTTGGTTTGAGTGTTGGTAGCGGTGGTAGAGTTTTAGCGACTGTGGGCAACGGTGGTATTGGGGTTGGTTTGAGTGTTGGTAGCGGTGATAAAGTCTCCGCAATTTTGGGCAACGGTGGTATTGGGGTTGGTTCTGGGGAAGGTAGTGGTGGTATCTCCGCAATTTTGGGCAACGGTGCTATTGGGGTTGCTTCTGGGGAAGGTAACGGTGGTATCGGGTCGAGAGGTGATAAATTTGGTTTGGGCTTCAAAGCTACGACGGATTTTGGCTGGCTAGGAGTTTCAAATGACTTGGATTGCGTTCTAGCTGTCGTATTTTGTTTGATGCTTGGGATGGAAGCATCTGGGTTAGAGAGCAACTTAGATGGAGTACTATTTGTTCGACTTCCACTTTTACCGCCAGTGGCGATCGCACGAATAGCGGCTCCCGATGTCAGTGATTTTGTGATTGTCTTAAATTTAGGAGTCGTGTGGTTTACCGCAACTGGCTTGTCTTTTGGTGGCGTATTTTGTTTTATTTTTACTGCTTTAGGAGTAGATGGCTCATCAACAAGAATGATTTCTATCGGTTTTTCTGCAAGCTTGGGCGTTTTAAACCAGAGACTGCCAAGAGTAAGTATCGCAATATGCAGTACTGCTGAACCAATGAAGCTCAAAACCAGAAAAGAACGAAGAACTTTCTCTTCTTTTTCTCGCTGAGAAGCCACATTGCAGGAATTGCTCATAAAGACTGGATCTCCTCTGTTTTAAGTAGCACGTACCAATGCAAGGAAGGCGCACTATATCTACAAACTCCAAATTTACCAAAAAATCTGGGACGCTTGGAAGCCATACATATTTGTCATTTTTTTCTGAACTTACGCCTGCCGTCAAACGACAGAGTGTCAAACTTCGTCCTTCTTTATTGGGAACCTTTGCTTACAAGAAGCATTCTTGATTAAAAATGCTCGTTGAATTAAACTCAGTCAGATGCATCTCTAGGTACGTATCTTGTTAAGAAGTATTATTAAATCAAAACGCAGATCGCTCGTTCTGATGGCGGCTGTAACCTTATACCTGATCGTTGGGTTCACGCCACCCGCTTATGCTATGCATATTATGGAAGGCTTTTTACCACCAGGCTGGGCTATTTTTTGGTGGGTTGTGGCGTTACCGTTTTTTGTTTTAGGATTGCGATCGCTGACTCGTATTACCCAAGCCAACCCAGAGCTAAAATTACTTTTGGGATTAGCTGGTGCCTTTACTTTTGTACTGTCGGCGTTGAAAATGCCCTCGGTGACGGGTAGTTGCTCTCACCCAACAGGAACAGGGTTGGGAGCAGTCCTGTTTGGTCCTTTGACTATGTCAGTTTTGGGTGGATTGGTACTTTTGTTTCAAGCATTGTTACTGGCGCATGGCGGGTTGACAACGCTGGGAGCTAATGCATTTTCGATGGCGATCGCCGGCCCATTTGCAGCTTATGGGGTATATCACCTGATAATGCGGTTCAGTGGTGAACAAAGAATAGCAATTTTTATTGCAGCCGCCCTCGCCGATTTACTGACATACATTATCACCTCTATCCAACTCGCCCTCGCTTTTCCCGCCCCAGTCGGCGGGTTTATAGCATCATTCACCAAATTTGCGGGGATTTTCGCCATTACCCAAGTTCCTTTAGCAATTAGTGAAGGCTTACTGACAGTGCTAGTGTGGAACTGGCTACAATCGTACAGTCCCCAAGAACTAGAATTGTTGAAGTTAATCAAACGGGAACCGCAAACTCATGAATCTACCTAAGGAATGGAGTAACTGGCTACTAGTGGTTGCAGTGATAACTTTAGCTGCCGGACCCTTAATATTTGTACGTGGGGCGCAATTTACTGGTTCGGACGATCAAGCCGAAAAAGCTATTAGTGAAGTACATCCAGGATATCAACGCTGGTTTAAACCTATATTTGAACCGCCCAGTGGTGAAGTGGAAAGTTTATTGTTTGCCTCTCAAGCTGCCTTGGGGGCTGGTGTCATTGGTTACACAATTGGCTTGTACAAAGGTCGTTCTCAGCAGCAACGAAACAAGGAATGAGTCTGCAAATAGATACCCTCGCTTATACTAACCGATTGCGGTGGCTACCACCAGAACAGAAGCTGCTATTTGCCACCGTCCTTTTGATTGTCTCTGCCTTTGCTCATCCTGCCGTTCAAGTTTTGATTGCAGTTTGGATGAGTATTTGGACAGTTGTCTATGCGGGTATTCCTGCCAAAATTTATGTGAAATTGGTTTATTTAGCAACTCTATTCTGGTTAACAAGTCTACCAGCTTTAGTCGTTAATGGAGTAGACGTTTCTCAACTACATTTAGTGTCCAATGACTCGGTGAAGGGGTTGACTTTTGGCTCTTATTATGTATATCTCAGTTACCATGGCATAGAGCAGGGATTGAAGATTTTATCGCGAGCGATCGCATCTCTTTCGTGTTTGTACTTTGTCGTGCTGACAATCCCCTTCACAGAACTTTTGCAAACCTTACGTCGCATTGGTTTTCCAGTACTCCTCACCGAGCTTTTATTGCTGATGTATCGGTTTATTTTTGTCCTATTAAATACAGTCACTGAGCTATGGACAGCCCAACAATCTCGTGGGGGCTACCGTACTTTTAGGATTGGAATGAAAAGTCTAGCTCTGCTAATCGGACAATTACTCAGGCGAACTCTAGAAAATTATCGTCAAGTCTCCCTGAGTTTAGCAGCACGGGGTTTCAATGGAGAGTTACGTTTTTGGTATCCCCAGCGCTATCATCAATCCAAACGCTATGCTATAGAAGCAATTGTCGGCGTTAGTGCGTTAATAGTTTTAATATTCAAGTTTTGAATTATTTTTAGAAACCATGCATGACAAATATTTTAAAATCACAATATATTCTAG
>JAQYWN010000500.1 GCA_029379265.1 Rhizonema sp. NSF051 | reverse complement strand
GAGCGTCACCCGAAGGGGGAGGGGATAAAGGGGTGGGGTTTTATGCAACATGAATGATAACTAATTAACCGAACTTGATATGATAGGTTAATATCCCGCTTTTGTTATTAAGTAACGTCACTTGAAAATGTAATAAAAACATCGGGAAAAAGCCGCCGCTGTTGGCTCATCTACAGTAAGCTTTTAAGTACTATTGCTTATTGACCTTGACCGGGGTGTACTGATTATGCTGTGGGTTAGTAACCAATACGGTACGGAGCGTGCGAATTTATCTGTTGAGGCAAGCAGTTCTTGGGCAGGGGAAGTAGAGAGGCAGGGGGGGGAAAGAGTTGATCGACAAACGGTTTTTTCCTCCCCTGCTCCCCCTGCGATAAGATTGCTTCCCCTGCTTATCCGAACCGTATTAGGTTAGTAACGCTCCCACATCTCGCAGTTTTGTTCTCAATATACGCGCTCGATGCGGTTCTGTGTTATTTACATATTTCTGGGAGCAAGCCTGATTAACTCCTCAATATTACGGTGTATAGTGTTGCAAATCGCATCTAAGGGAAGATCGTTTGGATCATGTCCAAAAGGTTCTTCAATTTCAGAGCCAATCTCTTCAATACCAAGTAATGTGAAGCTCACAAAAGCCATTATTACACCAGTCCACCAAGTAACATCGTTGACTAGATCAAACGGTAAGATTAGACAAAAAGCTAAAACTACTTGCCTGAATATAATAGAATATATTAAAGGTAATGGCGTTTTTAAAATACGTTCACATCCCCCTAATATATCTACTAAATCGTCAACTAATTTATGTAATGCAGTCAACTGATATATACTTAAGCAATTACGGTCGTGTTGTTCCTGGAGATAATCTCCAATCCAAAAAGCAATTTGTAGTGGTGGATGCTCGCTTTCTTTAAGTTGTAAGTATTTATTTTCAGATATTAATGATACGAGTTCTTCATTGACAGATTCTGAGCGCAGATGTCGCTTCATTGCAACCGCGAATGCAACCATTAACCTAAGTATTTCTTCTTTTTCAACTATATCCTCTGGTGAATGATGTTTGACAATTATCCAAGTGTCCCGAGATAAATTACGCACTGTATTTACTAAAGATCCCCACAATTTCCGACCTTCCCAAAATCGCTCGTGAGCTGTATTTGTCCGAAAAACTAATAATAAAGTTAAAGCAATATTGAAACTCAATACTCCATTAACTGTAATGCTATTATCTGATATTATGAAAGGAAATTTAAAATAATAAATTAATGATATTAAAAAACCATAGGCAGTGGACAAAATTACCCAAGGGAAAATGATTGGTATCAGTGTTTTTTCAAGTTTGAAAATAACTTGAAACCAGTTCATTTTTTCTCCTGAATAGAGGTAATATTTACCTCCCATTGAATTCTGCACCCTACTGAGAATTCGGTTTAGATTCTGATTGGGCTTTGCTCGACTCATTTGTTCAAATTATAAATCTGTTGTCTATTGTATGAAAGATTTTCCAGATTGGTTTATGAAATCAAAATTTTCTGACTGAATTATACAAGTGTGAAAATGATATTCGGAATTCGGTGTGGCGTTTTTAACAATGTGGTCCGCCTTTCTCATAGCATTAATTACCCACCATTAACATCTGCACTGCGGACGAAGAACTGACTGCTAGTAGAACTTCTGCTGTTTCTCCAACCAGTGCCTCTGCTTTAAATGAGGGCGATAATATTGATAGAGGGCGCGATCAAATTCCGATTATTTGCCATTTTTTGCGGGATTGAGTATTTTGTATAGAGAATCCAGAAGTCAAAATTCAGGATAACATGTGTTTGCACAACTTATCGGACAACAACAAGCAGTAAATTTACTGAGTCAGACTGTGATAAAAAACAGAGTGGCTCCAGCTTATCTATTTGTAGGGCCTGATGGTGTGGGACGGAGTTTAGCAGCACGGTGCTTTGTGGAATTGCTATTTGCTCCCCATCAAAATCGTTTGCGTCAAGATAATCACCCGGATTTATTGTGGGTACAGCCAACCTATCTGCACCAGGGACAGAGGTTGAGTGCTACAGAAGCAACCGATAAAGGACTCAAGCGCAAAGCACCACCTGTCATTCGCTTAGAACAAATTCGGGAAATTACACAGTTTCTCAGTCGTTCACCTCTCTTGGCACCGAGAAAAGTGGTAGTATTGGAACAAGCCGAAACAATGGCGGAAGCCGCAGCCAACGCTTTACTTAAGACATTGGAAGAACCAGGACAGGCAACGCTGATTTTAATTGCTCCAACGTTGGAATCTCTGCTGCCAACCTTAGTGTCTCGCTGTCAACGAATTCCCTTTTATCACTTAGATACAATCACAATGGCTCAGGTACTGACGCAAACAGGGCATGAGAACATTTTGCAGTATCCAGCAGTGTTAAAGATTGCCGCAGGCAGTCCAGGAGAAGCGATCGCATCCTACCAACAACTGCAAGCAATCCCAAGAGAACTACTACTAGCTGTGACAAAAGTGCCTTCATCTTACCGCGAAGCCTTGGATTTAGCCAAACAAATTGATAAAGCTATAGATACAGAAGCTCAATTGTGGTTAGTCGATTACCTCCAGCAATTCTACTGGCAGCAGTTGCGTCAACCAAGCATTATCAACCAGTTAGAGAAAGCAAAGCAGAGTCTCCTTTATTACGCCCAGCCACGCCTTGTTTGGGAATGCACATTTTTGTCATTAGTCAATCCCCTGCCTTACACAGGATAGGGGAGAGCAGAAAAGTCTGTGAGGCAGCGGAAGAAAAATCAGTTCTTTCCCCTCTTTTCCCCCGGCTCAAGAACTGTTTGCCTCCACAGATGACGGCACTACCTAACTGTATTGAGTGGGCGATCGCTTAAGCAGAAATCACTGGTATATTTAAATTGTCTCTTTAGTTGCTGAGCGTGTTTTCTGTGGTGAACGTTGTGCAGCAAGAATAACACAAAGTACTGTCGTTGTCTTTGAGACTGCGAAGTAAGAACGTTTAGAATCCTCCGATCTGTCTTCCGGATGGAATGTCAAACTTACTATCAGGTTTTTTCACCAACCCCTAGCTTATAGCTAGGGGATTGCCAGAAATAAATTTGGCACATTTGGGTGAATAGATCATTGAGACTGATTGCGGTTAACACTTCCTAATGCTTCTCCAGTCAGGATTTTTGTAAGACTTTTTATTGAGCCGTGGGGTAAAGCCCAGACATCTGTAGTCAGTTGATCGATAGCGAAGCGTTAGCGAGGCACGAGCGTCGGAGACTTCAAACTTTACTCCGAGGATTATCTCCATGCTGCGAGTATCAGTTTTATCAGTAGACGGCAAACCTTTAATGCCAACCAAAGCTAGTCGTGCTAGACGTTGGCTAAAACAAAGAATTGCCAAAGTTATTCATAACGATTTGAACATTTTTCAAATCCAACTAATGCAATCTCCAGAGACTTCGCATACACAATCTATTGTTGTGGGTATTGACCCAGGTAAATTGTATACAGGGATTGGTGTACAATCGGCAAAATTTACTTTGTGGCTTGCCCACTTACAATTGCCGTTTAACACCGTGCGTAAGCGTATGGATCAACGTCGAATTATGCGGCGTGGTCGTCGCAGTAGACGCATTAACCGCAAAGTTGTTTTCACTAAACGCGCTCACCGTCAGAAGCGTTTTGATAACCGCTGCCATGGTTCTAGAATACCGCCTAGCATTCGTGCAAAGTCTGCCGGGCAGAGTACTCTGTCCGGCGAGCTTTGCGCTAATCGGGAATTGGAACTGCGTGTACTCGGCGAGATATCGGATATTTATCCAATAACCGTAATAGTCTACGAGATTATCAAAGCAAATGGTGACAAAAGTTTTAGTCCAGTCATGGTCGGTCAAAAATGGCAGTTAGGCAATTTGCGTAATGATTGGGGCGATGAGAATGTGTTTGTAATAGAAGGGTGGAAAACTTCTCAAATTCGCACTCAGCTGGGATTAGAAAAGCAAAAACATTCCAAGGGCGACACTGTACCTGCAACCCATGCGGTTGATGGCGTAGCACTAGCTTGTAGTCAGTTTATCGACTATGGCATTGTTAGTCGTCAATTAATGGGTTGGCGCGGCTCTGTAAATGTAACATCCGCGCCTTTCGCTGTTATCTCGCGGCCTCCAGTCTCTCGTCGCCAGTTGCATTTGATGGTTCCTGCCAAGGGCGGAGTTAGACGAAAATATGGTGGGACTGTAACCCGTCATGGTTTCCGCAAGGGTGATTATGTTGAGGCCATCCAGGCTGGTAGGGTTTACCGTGGTTGGGTAAGTGGCGACACTGAAAAGCGAGTTGCTGTAAGTGATGCAAATTGGGTGCGTATTAAACAATTTTCTGCAAAGAAGGTGCGTCTATTACAGCGCTCGACCGGATTAATTGTGACAGGTACTAAAGTACCCGTTCATGTTTCCTCCGTGGTTTAAAAACGCACGGTTTCCACATGTATCGGAGATTTTTTTGATGAGTACACCTACAACTGATCGCTTCCCAACTAATTCTCAAAGTTGGTGGGCACTGGCGCTTTTATGTGTAGCACAGTTTATGGTGGTGCTAGATTTTTCGATTGTTAATGTAGCGCTTTCGTCGATACAGCGAGACTTGGGCTTCTCCCAGCAAAATCTTCAGTGGGTAATTAGTGCTTATGCTTTGACACTTGGAGGATTTTTGCTGCTTGGTGGGCGTGCAGCAGATATATTAGGTCGTCGTCGAGTCTTTATGGCAGGACTTGGTTTATTTACTCTGGCTTCACTGGTTGGTGGTTTAGCTCAGTCGCAGTGGGTGTTGATCGCGGCTAGAGCATTTCAAGGGTTTGGGGAAGCGTTTGTTTCTCCTGCGGCTTTATCGATTTTGACTACCACCTTTCGTGAGGGATCGGCACGCAATCGGGCATTGGGAATTTGGGGAGCGGTGGCTGCAGGAGGCTTTGCCGCAGGCGTACTTTTGGGCGGGATTTTAACTAATGCATTGAATTGGCGGTGGGTGATGTTTATCAACGTGCCGATTGGCATTGCAGCTATTGCCTACTCTCCAGTTCTGTTGAGCGAAAGCCGGGATATCACTGCATCACCGCGCATTGATGTTGCTGGTGCAGTTTCAGTGACAACCGGATTGGTGTTACTGGTTTATACACTGGTACAAGCACCTGAGACTGGGCTTTCTCCCACAACTTTGGGACTTTTGCTCGGCGCGATCGCTCTACTGGTTGTGTTTGTTTTCATTGAGTCCCGCGTTCAAGCGCCGTTAGTGCCATTAAGAATTTTCCGCCAACGCACGCTTACGGGTGCTAATTTAGTTGGTGCATTAATCAGTGCAGCGGCTGCCTCAATGGTGTTTATTCTTACACTTTATATGCAGCACGTCTTGAGCTACTCCGCACTCCAAACCGGACTGGCGTTTCTACCTCATGGACTGACGGCGATGATTTCGGGTCATTTGGCTTCTCAATTGGTGAATCGCTTTAGCGTCAAGCGTACCCTAGTCAGTGGTTTGGTGGCAACAATGGTCGGACTGTTGCTCTTAACTCATATCTCAGTTCAGGGTGACTTTGTGCGGGATATCCTGCCAGGAACTATCATCCTTGGTTTTGGCATTGTCACGAGTCTGGTGACAGTCACACTTGCTGCCACTGCTGGAGTTAGCGATCTTGAACAAGGTTTAGCATCCGGGTTGCTGAATACGTCGCAGCAGATTGGGGCTGCATTAGGATTGGCGATCTTGGTTGCCGTTTCTTCAGCCCGGACATCCGCGCTGATGGCTGGCACAAACAATCCAACTGCCCAAAAAGCTGCACTCACTGGAGGCTTTCAAACTGCCCTGGTTACTGGGGCCGGTTTTATTGCCATTGGTATTTTCATCGTCGTCCTCGTTATTCGCGATCTCTCTTGCCACCACAGCAAACAACAACAGTAAGAATAACGATCAATGAAGTGCGAAATGTAGGTTAAAAAAGCTGGAAATGATCGCCCAAATAAGTCTGTCGCTGTCGTTCATTGATAACTGAAACATCAATCCGTTCTTTGGTTTGACCAAGGCACGTTTCAGAAGGAAGCTTTCCCCCAAAACGTGTTTTGGTCAAATATAATCACAAATATATGACTATAAAAGATGAAGTTCATCTTCGCTCTAAAACTGTAAGCTCATGCGTACACTATCTGATGTTTATGTGCATTATAGTAAATGGTTGTTTACATGTTTTTTTA
>JAQYWN010000499.1 GCA_029379265.1 Rhizonema sp. NSF051 | reverse complement strand
ATTTCAATTATATATTTCCTTCATGCACTGAATTACTTTTATTTGAAAAGTCACCAATTTCTGATTATACCGATCTTGGTAAGTGTGATTTCGTTTATCTCACATCATTCGGTAAGTTATTTATAATTGAGACTAAATTTATTGATACAGAAGCAAGAGGACCGACAGAAAGAAAAAGAAGAAATAAACATAGAAATAAAGTTTTTGAACAAGTCGAAGCTTTGAAAATCCGATTTAGTAAATATTGGAATATTCAACTGGAACAATTAGATGGTGCTGTCTTTACAACAGATTCAGAAGTTTACTGGCGAGGAAATGATGTTAATGTAGTTACAAAATCAGTATCTATAGAGCAACTTGAGAAATGGCGGCAAAATTATCAAAGAAGAATTCAAGAATTAGGACCAAGAAGTCAGGAAAATTCTTTAAGACTACTAAGTGAACCACGGTTTAAGAAGAGTAATTTTCATCGTGGAGAAGATTAGTTCACCAACCCCTAGCTTGAAGCTAGGGGTTTGCCACAAGGTCAGTTTTCATTGAATAAAAGTGCGGCTTTTACAGCGCTTAACTGGATTAATTGTGACGCGATTGGGAATTGAGCGTTCGTATTTCATCCGCTTAGTTTTAACTCGCGGATGAAATATGTATCGGAAGTTTTTAGATGAGCAAATTAATTTTGACTTATAAGAGATCAAGTTTTGTCACTTTTCTTTACAAAATCCATGAGCCTAGTTGATAGAACTTCGGGCGCTCACGTTGACAAATTCAAAAGATAAAAAAATATAAAATGGGTGGATCGAGCGATCCACCCAACAACAAACAGATAACTTTTACCTATCACCAGCAACAACCGTGGGAATTGTGAAGTTTTATGCCATCAGTCTGCTAGACACTAGCTTTTACTTTTGAATAAACCCCATCCTCGTCTTCGTCATATTGCTGATGGACAGCTTCCCAAGCAGCTTGTTCAGCTTTTGCTTCGTCGCTTGTCTGTTTGATGGCACTGTTATAAGTTTCAATAAAAGTGCGTTGAGCTTCGTCTGAAAGATGAGAGCGGATTTCAGGAGACAGATCTTCTGGATTGTTACAGGAACCAGCACAAGCACGTGGCAGAATTTTTTCAATAGTATGAACTTCTTCACCACCAGCACTTTCGATCAACAGTTGGTATTCTCCAATACGATCTGCTGGAACTTCTGCCATTACCAAAAATTCCCCTGCTTGTAGGCGAGTCTGATAAATAGCGGCTTTGTCTTCTGGCATTCCCAAAGCCGTGAGAACTGATACGCTCACCAGCACCCGCACGGCCTGCGATCGCTCCACTAGCAGCTCCTCCGTAAAACTGCACCAATCGGCCCTGCTGCCACAATCGGACCAACAAAAGGAATAAACAGTACGCCTACTCCCGTAAGCAAGCTGAGTAAAGAACCAAACAAGGAACCAAAAATAGCTCCTGTTCTTAAACCTCCCAGAATCACATCCCTTTTTGTAATGAAGCCGGCGATGCGAGTTTCTGATTGGAAGTTTCTACCCATTGCTGATAAATGGTCTCTAGACACGCCTCTGTCTAGTAACCGTCTAATAACATCATCAACTTACTTTTGCTCTTTAAAGACAGCAGATATGGTGCGTTCTGCCTTGTATGCTTCTGCCATGTTGAAACCCCCCTCATCTTGCTTATGAATTACGCAACGTTCGCACAATTACTACTATCTAACAAACATTACACACCTACAGGGGTTTTCTTTTCTGAGGATGGGTTAGTATTGTCTGTCTCGATAGACTCTCCTTCAATGAAGGAGCGTAGCATCCAAGCCATCTCCTCGTGTCCTTCCATCAATCCAGTTAAAAAGTCTGCAGTTCCTTCATCATGGAACTTATCACTACACTGATCTATATGCTCCCGCAGATTCCGAATGACTTGCTCGTGGTCTTCCATTAAGTTAGACACCATTTTAGTAGCACTAGGAACATCACCAGCATGTTCCTTGAGAGAAGCCAACTGCAAAAATCCTTCCATAGTGCCAACTGGATAACCGCCAAGGGCGCGAACCCGCTCAGCAACAGAATCTATACTCAGGGTTAAAGCTGTGTAATGCTCTTCCCAAAGGAGGTGTAGAGAGCGGAACTGAGGTCCAACGACATCCCAGTGATACTTTTTCGTTTTTACCAATAACAGATAAGCATCCGCTAAATCCTGGTTTAACAGATTACTTACACCTTTACGTTGCTCTTCTGTCAAACCAATGTTTACTCTACGCATAGTATTCAAATCCTAAGCTATCTTCCTTTCTAACTTCACCAATTTAGCCTGGATTCAACATCAACCAAAGGAAGGATTGTGGATCTTTTGTTCATAAATATTATGATCTTCAGACTGAAGGAGTGAGAGTGAGAATAGCTAAGCATTTTTCTGTGTACTAAGTTGAAACCCCAAAGCCGATAAAACTTAAGCTTTTCTTTATTAGTAATTAGCCATCAGATCTGAACGGGAATTGTGTAAATATTTAGACAAAGATGCTTACGCCTAAAAATCTTCTGTACGCACTGTAGCTCGGTACTGCATCAAACAAAGTAGAAATCACCAAGGTCAGTTTCTTAAACAAACCTGGCTTCTAGCGTTGCTTTATTCTCAAATATTTGTAGAGGATTGCCAGATAAAATTAATAGACATCTTGATTACTGCAATCAAGATGTCTATATCTGAGCTATAATACATCTTTTGTGAAACTCTTAAATGAAAAGTTTCCTTCGATGTGAGAGCTATTTAACTCTACTTACTTAATACCTGCTACTTTTTCTAAAGCCTTTCTAAAGCCTTCAGGATATTCTCTTCTACTGTTGACGAGCTTTGCGTATTATCTGGACGCTTCATCTTGTCTATATCAGCAGCTCCTTGAATTTCGTTAAGTCCCTCATTCGATTTCTTTTGAACCTCTTTCAACCCAGGGGGTGGTTCTGTGGTTATCTCGTCAGTCTTCTTCTGAGTTTCTAGAAGCTGTGTAGTACTGTCTTCTGGAGCGCTTTTAGGACTGCTGATTGCCGCTGCAGGAAAAGCGTTAGAGAAAAATATTAAAGCACAGATAACAGACCCAATCAAAAACCGTACTGGGCGCATCCCAGATAAAGTCAAAGCAATACTCTTCATTTATTATCCTCCAATCACCAAGACATTCAAAAAAACTACTTAATCGTTTAACCTAGTCTCAGACTAACACAATAGTGTTGCGTGTCATAAATTTGAACGTCTGACAGCTTATTAAAATTTGTATTTTAAAAAAGTTTAATCTCATGAGTGTGTTAGTGCCGTTACCTAAGATTTGAACTTAGAGATAGATCTAAGCCAAAAAATTTATCAGAAGTGCTTTTGCCCCTACTGATTGGAACTATGCTCACATTGAGATTTGTCAATTTAAGCTCTATCTATACATCTTTTACTTTGAGGACCATAATGAAGGAATCAACCTGTAGACAGAATTTACAGCTATGTAAACTTGTTGTGACATCATTCTACAGGTAGAGCGACTTCATCTATTAATTTAAGTGTTTTAATGTTAATGACTAGTTGCTTAGATTGCTTTATAACTAATTAATAATTCTGTCAACCATTAATTATTATTTCAGTATGTTAAATATCCGCGCTCTATGCAATTAGCATGTACAACTTGCGGAAACTAACTGATATAGACCCTCCTGGTTATAAGCGAGACGCCTCGTTCCAATTAGGCTACAGAGGCTAAAGTCGGGATGACAGGATTTGAACCTGTAACCTTCTCCTCCCAGAGGAGTTGCGCCACATCCCGTTGATGCTCCTGGCTGGATTTGAACCATCATTATCTAAAAATATAGTGCTTCTCGGTTGCTTGCAATACGCGGTGTGAGACGCCATGATAAAAGCGTCTCTACATTTATTTTTTGAAGATGTATGTGATGAAAATGAAAACCGCTATATTTCTGTGTCTAACGTAGGTTGACTCATTACCTATTCGCGAACTTTCACTCGGTTAGGATGGAGGCGCTTTTTTGTGCTTCCTGCCAGAGTTTGTGTAAGAACAATTCGGTTCGATCGCTCATAGCTGTGACAAACACGCCCCTTACATCCTCAGAACGACTTGATACCCAAAAACCTTGTAGTGTCACCTCCAGGTATTCGGTATCGCAAACAGACAAAGCAATAATTTCGCGCTCATCACGTTTCAATTGATTGTGAAGTACCTCTACTCCTGGTAAACCAATAGGAAGCAAAAAGGAAGCGGTAGTAGGTTCAACGTGCAGGTTTTGACAGACTCGCAATGCTAAAATAACACGCTGCGCGACCCATTCCTCCAGTAATTGAGATAGGCACTCCAAATAAAAGCTAGTTTCGGTATATGTTAATTTCAGCATTCCTTTATGCTCTCCTGTTATTCCAGGTTTGCTTGCACACCTATCCAGAACTGTTCTGCAAAAGAAATAGTTGGGTGGAGTGGCGCTTTGGGCTGGTTACGAAGTTGCATCCCAGCCTCTTGAGGGGTGCGATCGCTTTTACAGGAATTACAACGTTCGCAAGCGGCGACGACATTGTCCCAAGAATGTTGACCACCTCTCGAACGGGGAATCACATGATCCAGAGTCAAATGTTTAGTGCTACCGCAATATTGGCAACTGTGACGATCTCGGCGCAAAACTTCTCGCCGATTCACTGGAGGAACTTTCCACATCCGCTCAATACTGGTGATTTTCAAGCGAATGTGTCTTGGTACATAAAGTACTAAGCTGGGCGAGTGAACTTGCCATCCGCTTTCTGTCGTCAAGTCAAGCGGTTCTGCTCTATTTGTTACTAAAAGTACAATCGCTCGTTTGATGTTAACCCGACACAGGGGCAAGTAATTTTGGGAAAATACCACCACGGATTGCTCTAAAACTTGCATTGCGATCGTCACAGCTTGACTCCTCATAAAAAACCCCCGCTTCTTATTTGGTGGAAGCGGGGGTGGAAATTTGACCTTGATGTGTTCTGGTCTTATGTTGGTACAGCATCCTGATTTCTGTACCTCCCGCTTCTGTTTTCTAGTTTTGGTGCTGCGTATAGCACACCTATGCTGGCATATTTATAATCATGATGACCCTCTGTGAATTGCCGTTGATTTCGCCTGCCGTTGCCCACAAATAAATACTCCACTTCCAACAGAGCCGATTCCCAACAAGATTGATTGTTGGCGGCAAAAAAGGAAGTGGAGATGGGGACGCATAAATCCAGAAAAAACTGATTCAACCTTCTAACTAGATCCTCGTATCCAGTTAAAATCAATTTTAAATGGGGCTGATTCGGTTTTTTATCGATTTTTTCCACGGGGTAAATCAATTTCACAGAAAATTTCACCTATTGAACATTCCTTTAAACATACTACACTTGTATTACTATCTTGTCTATACCTTTAAGGAGAAAAAGTGATGCATACAATCGCTCGCACCCCAACCACTGATATGGAAGTCACCAGCATCCGCCTAGAACGAGAACTCAAAGAGAAACTCAAAGAACTATCTGGAAATCAGGGATATCAAGCCCTAATTAGAGATATTCTTTGGAATTACGTCCAGCAAAAATCAGGAGAGTGGAAACCCCGATTTTCGCGAGCCGATATTCGCGCTAGCATAGCTGCCACAGCCCAACAAGAAGAACGCTGTGTACTTACGGGTCAACTCATTGAACCGCAACAACCGATGCTGTTAGGATTCACGAGGAATGGCGATATGGTTCCTTTGAGTGTCGAGAGTTTAGCTAGTTAGGCACCTACCATCCGTAAATATCCAGCCGTATGTCTAAACCCAATACGGCTGGGTTGGGATGAACACAGTTGCACTCAATGGACAACAGGGAGCAGGGAGCATTCTAGCAGGCGTGTGATTGTCCCGTGGTTTCGGTGTTTTCTCATTAGTTAATGTCCTAATCTAACTGGCAACTGCTATAGCTACAAAATCAAGAGCGCTCAAACGACTCTCACTCTTTGCCTCCGCGAGGCAAAGTCTGTTCTACAGCTAGATTCTGTCCCGCGAGCTTTGAAGAAGGTTATTGACGGAAGGAGTGAGCCTACCAGAGGATTCTGTCCCGCTCACGAGTGCGATATTCTCAACAGCAAAACAGTGAAACCGCCTCGCGGAGGCGCACGTTAGCGCCGGGGGATCTTCCCAAGAGCGGGCGAGTGCGAAGACGGTTGTCCGTTTTTGTAGAGGAAAAATGTAGCGCCATTTGTTCTTATGAATCACTAAGAACGCTAT
>JAQYWN010000498.1 GCA_029379265.1 Rhizonema sp. NSF051 | reverse complement strand
GGTATAAAAAACATGTTATTTTGTTCTATAATATGAAACTTCTCACCTTGATCTGCGTTTTGGCGCTTAGATACAAAGTGAATACGCTTCTGATAAAACTTTAGAACGGGTTTTGCCCTCTGTTGATAGTACACCACATTGTGGCGAACAGCTGAGGGGGTGATGCTCCTTCTGACGCGAGACGCTCCCTGAAACAGGGCTGTCTCACCGTTCTTCCCTAAGAATGTACCTTATTCCGTTAAAATGCGCAATATAAATGTATTCTTCTTACTATGTAGCAGGTTGTAAAATCGATGGTAATTTCAGTAAGCGATCGCTCGCTGCCGCCAAAGTTTCTGGCTTCTTGCTAAAACAGAAGCGAATAAAATCCTTACCTGCTTCTGGTTGAGAGAAAAAGCTGGAGCCGGGAACCACTGCCACGCCAATTTCCTTAACTAGATACTGAGCAAACTCTATATCAGTCTTATAACCGAAGCGGGAGATGTCAGCCAACACGTAATAGGCTCCTTCTGGCACAAAATAGGAAATTCCGACTCTATCCAAAGTATGAAGTATGCTATCTCGCTTTTGTACGTAAAGCTTTGCCAGTTCTTCGTAGTAGCTGACAGGAAGTTGCATCGCTGTTACTCCAGCTCGTTGTAGAGGTGCAGGAGCACCCACAGTCAGGAAGTCGTGGACTTTGCGAATTGCCCCAGTTAATTCTGGATTTGCTAAGATGTAACCAACTCGCCATCCAGTTACGCTATAGGTTTTAGATAGACCATTGATAGTAACAGTACGCTCCTCCATACCTGGCAGGGTAGCCATTGCTACGTGTGTCGTGCCGTCGTAGAGAATATGTTCGTAGATTTCGTCAGTAAATGCTAGCACATCCCACTCCTGGCAAAGTTCGGCAATGAGAGTCAGTTCTTCGCGGGTGAACACTTTCCCGGTTGGGTTATGAGGCGTGTTGATAATAATGGCTTTTGTGTGTTCATTGAATGCTTGACGCAATTCAGCTTCATCAAACGTCCACTCAGGTGGATGCAACGACACATAACGGGGAGTTGCACTAGCTAACACTGCATCGGGTGCGTAGTTTTCATAATACGGCTCAAACACAATCACTTCATCACCCGGATCGACAGTAGCAATCATCGTTGCTGCCATTGCTTCGGTAGAACCACAAGTCACAGTGATTTGCCGTTCGGGATCAATTTCCAACCCTAGATACCAACGGACTTTTTCGGCAAGGGCATGACGGAAGGAGCGATCGCCCCAAGTAATGGCATACTGATTGACATCTGTTTCAATTGCCTCACAAGCTGCCCGCTTTAATTCAGGCGGACAGGGAAAGTCAGGAAAACCCTGCGCCAGATTTACTGCATTATGTTGCAATGCCACTCTCGTCATTTCGCGGATGATTGACTCTTTAAACTGGCTTGCCTTTATAGAAGTTTTCTGCTTCTGCACCTAAGTCACCCTATTTCTAAAGAATATAAATAATAAACGGTAAACTGATAGAACTTCCGAATATTATACTAGTACTTTCCCTTTATCGTCACATCTGTTTTCGGTCTGCCATCTCTGCAATCAACGGTGGCTCACTAGCATAGTTGATGCCTCCAAATCTCTTTGCTTGAGACTATAACAAGACTAATACACTAGGGGCGCAAATCAACTGACCATTTAAGGTTTTCGAGGCAACTGTGAAGAATAACTGTATTTACATACATATTGTGTTATGCAACACGATAAGGTTCTTGATGTCAAGCAAGATTTATAACAAGTTATAAATTTACACTAAACTGATAGATTTGCCGTATATAATGAAAAGATGTGTGGCATGGATATCTCAAACTGGACTTCTTGAGCCTTAAGCAAATGCTCATGCTTGTTAGTAACACCCTTCATCTTCATTCGTCAAACAAGTCTTTGGCGTTGATTACCCCTTTAATTCCTGACTGACAATGACTCAAATTGTGGACTCAGTACCTTCAACTTACAGCCAACGTATTCTGTGCACTTACCATAATGCGACAGGACACATCCAGATTGTCCGAATTTCTAACATTTCTAGTTCGTATTTTGAACGAGTCGTTTTTCCAGGAGTTCGGTTGCTGTTTGAAGCCTTGCCAGAAGCTTCTTTAGAAATTCATACTAGTACAACAATTAGTACAATTTTGGCAGATAACATCCCCTGTTCTCAGTTACAAGTTGCCAAATGTGGTTCGGTGGCACTAGAGCCACTCTTTAGCAACAAGTGTAATGGTTGACCTTTTAGTATTACATATGACACCGTAGGTGGCGTCATGATACGGAACATACGGTGTCATAGTATAAAAACACCTCACTTTACCTTTGTGACCAGGAGAATGTAGATTTTTATTGTGGGAACAGTGGCAACCAGCACCATCTATTTAAGTAACAAACCAGCAAAATCTGCATTGACACCTCCTGTAGGTGCAGCATTGCCTAACTACAGCAAAAGAGTTATTGCATAGCAACAAAAATAAAAATAGAACGGAATTCGCTATGTCTAGCGAAAAAAAAGTTTCGGAAGCAATGACAGATGATGCCAGGAAACACCTTCACTCGATGAAATTGATGAATCTTGGAGTTGCGCTTCAGCGCTCTTAGCAATTTGAGAGCGAAGACAGCGCAACTACGAACCTAATTTTTTATTTATAACTCATTTACCGAACATGATATAAGTGACTAGCAAATATTAGGTGCGGCTGCAAGCTTAGCAATGCTGTCACCGATAGCGTAGGCTAGTACAAATTATTAAAAATTATAATTCTGCATCATCAGAAGTCATTTACTTTTGAACCAACTGGTACAGACGTAGAGTTATTCTACGACTTATTCTCAACGTTATAACCCTTTAACTTAAAAGCAACCAAGGACGATGATAGTATTTAACGTTGTAGACGTAGAAGACAATATTTATTACCTAAAGTATGAACAAATTGCGGAAACGAAAGTAGCGGATGAAGGTAAAAACAATGACGATTACCTGGATGCTAAATACTTTAGAGTTCTTTTCAAAAACGGAGATATAATCCTTTTGGAAATGGATAGACAGAATGAACTTAGCCGAATACTTCTTTACCGTTTACTAATGCGTGGAGAATAGTCATAACCTGTCCCTAATAACTTACCTCCGTTTCTTGGAATCTCTGGGTATTTTTCATCTGAATAATCTTAGCAACGGCTTATGCCGTATCGCCTAATTACATAACTAGCAACTTGGGTTAGTAAGAGAATTAATCATACAGGCTTTTAGCTGTTCGGCAAGAACCTGAACATGAGGTTTCTTTAGCATGGTAAGGTGATTGGCAGGAATCATATGAATATCCATGCTTTCAACAGAGAGTTCTCCCCAACCCAAATCGCGATCGCCTGTTTTGAGAAGAGTAATTTTGTTCTGATAGACTTGTAGCACGTAGTTGAGAGTTGCTTAACTGTTGGCATGGAAAATACACAGCATTGGGCGAATAGTTAACTTACGCAGAAATTGAAGATTAACTCTCTTTAATCCAAAGTGCTAAACCACCTCCACGGCCACGTGCTGCAATAAAGTCTTCAGTCACCTGAAAGAATGTAAAAAAAGGTAGTTTAGCTATAGGTTTTTTGTCAAAATCTAACTCCTGAACTTTACCGCCGCGAATTTGACCAGTGTAAATAACACGACCAAACAGACTGATTTGCATATTGGTAAAGTCAAATGCCAACAAGTTTTTCTTACCTAAATATTGTGCCGGACCTAAAAGTTTCAACGACACCGAACCTAATTGAACCTGATTGCCAATTTCCCCTTGAGTTGGCGTTGAATCTAAAGCTTGAGTCGAGGGACTAAATAAGATATGCGCTTTCGCAAACTTAGGCAGATAAAAACCCTTACCTAGCACAATTCCCCCTCGCTTTTTAACTTTACGAGTTCCCGTCACAAAGCAAAGCCGCCATTTTCCCAGCAAGGATTGAAAGGGATATTCCAGTCTTTGTTGCTTGGTGGCTTTTTCTGCAGACAGCAAGGCATCAACTACCATATCGGCACTAGGACGTTCTTGCCGAGGTTCTCGATACGCCACTGCCGCCCGCGCCAGTATTGCCGTAAAATCTGGTGAAATAATTGATGTCATTATGAATTACGCATCGTAAATATATGCTATACGATTTTCTGGCTTTTGAGCCATGTCTAACACTCTACACGTGCGCGGGTACTTGTGGCGACCAAGCACGTAATTCCCAGGAAAGCGCCGCTCAACAAATTTTTGATGCCGGAAGGGGCGAGCAGGAGTAAGGTGGAAAAAACCTTACACGAAGTGCTGAATGTAAGTTGTATCGTTCCCAACCCGAACATTGACGAAGTTTGACAACTTGTCTTTTGACGACAACAGCCATGAACCCGAAAATTATAGAGGAGATTCTCACGAATACTCCTTTATTGTAGAGGGAACGCCAAATGAAAAAGATTCTTTCAATCATGTTGCTAGGCATGACGATTTTCACCTTTGCCTTCAGTCATCCAGCGATCGCAGCTACTCCAAGTGGAGCTAAAATATTTAGTGCCAACTGCGCTTCTTGTCACGCAGGCGGTAGAAATCTGGTTCAAGCCCAAAAAACCCTGAAGAAAGAAGCTTTGGAAAAGTTCAACATGAATTCACCAGAAGCGATTATCTCTCAAGTTACGAATGGTAAAAATGCTATGCCTTCCTTCAAAGGACGCTTGAAAACAGAGCAAATTGAAGATGTCGCAGCATACGTACTGGGGCAAGCTGAGAAAGACTGGAAATAAAACGAGCTGGAAATTTGAGTTTAACGTGGGCATTGCTCAATATTACAAAGTGTAGATGAGTAAGAGCGAATATTGCCAGTACTCAAAATCTCTTAACCACCAGAGCCGAAATCAACGTAACTGTACTCATACAAATCGTTAAAGTTTCTCACTGTCAAGGCAACTATTTCCTTGAGAGATAACTGCTCATTGCTAACGGTTTATAGCGAATTACCTGCTTACTATTGGCATGAGCTATTAGCCGTTAGCATAATATTACAGGGCATATACCGTACCTACAGTTTTTGTTCTGCTAACAATGGGAGATTTTACTTATGAATCGCTGGTTTCGATCCATTATTATGAGTATTGCTGTTTTACTTACCTGTTGTTTTCTGACTCCACCTGCACATTCTTCTCCTAACTCCAGTGATCAGACTTTAGCTGGGGAATTGTTCAAGGTGGGAATTGAAAATATGCAACGTGGTCATTACCAAGAAGCTATTCAAGATTTTACTCAGACGATTCAGCACTGGAGAGATCTTGCACCTGCCTATAGTAACCGATGTCTTGCTTATCTCCAAATCCAAGATTATCACAATGCGATCGCTGATTGCGATCAAGCAATAAATTTCTCGCCTAAAAATGCTGAAGTTTACCTGAATCGAGGAGTCGCTCGCTACAGACAAGGAGATTACGAGAGTGCGATCGCTGATTACAACCTTGCAGTTGCACTCAAACCCCATGATTTTAGAGCTTACTACAACCGAGGTGTAGCAAGTGCCATGTTGGGGAATTACCAGAAAGCAATTGGAGACTACAACTTAGCATTGAGTCAAATTACTCAGACACCCAGTTATCTACTAGCAGATATTTACAATGATCGAGGATTAGCTCGTTTCGAGTTGCAAGATGTGCAAGCAGCGATGCTCGACTTTTCCTTGGCAATCCGTCTTAATCCTAAAGACTATAGAGCTCACTTCAACCGGGGTTGTGCTTGCGGCAAACATGGAGATAACTTTGGTGCAGTTCGCAATTTCTCTGAAGTC
The DNA here is from genome assembly GCA_029379265.1 of Rhizonema sp. NSF051. Taxonomy (GTDB): domain Bacteria; phylum Cyanobacteriota; class Cyanobacteriia; order Cyanobacteriales; family Nostocaceae; genus Rhizonema. The sequence continues at coordinate 468 of JAQYWN010000498.1, read as the reverse complement.
ATACAGCTCAACCCAAGCAATGGACAGGCTTATGTTAACCGGGGTATCGCTTATCATCAACTTGGTTACGAACAAGCTGCTATAGCTGACTTACAAAAAGCAGTCCAATACTTTGGGCACCAAGGACAAAAGCTTGCTTACAAAAAAACTGTAGATTTGATGAAGATTGTGCAGCAACAAATCGCATCTGAGTGGGAAATTGCTTTTGCCTTTTAGCAGATATGTGTAATTTCTTGTCCGCTGGAATATTTATCATCAAAGTACCAACCCCACCCCAAAGCAAGCCGAAACCAGTAGGAGCGCCCCAACAAATAACGAAAATTGCTGTAAATGTCATCAAGTTTCACCAATATATTTGGTAACATCAGTCAATGCTTAATATCATGTTTGGTTGAAAACTTATAATAATGTTTGTAGTTGCGCTTTAGCGCTCTCAAACTGTTAAGAGCGCTAAAGCGCAACTACGAA
>JAQYWN010000497.1 GCA_029379265.1 Rhizonema sp. NSF051 | reverse complement strand
GAATTTATACTAATCGTTTTTATTTTTTAACTCTCAATTATAATTCTTAATTCCTCACTCCGCACCTCAGCAACGATGATTCCAATTCCCCATCATTAACTTACAAGGACAAAAACTATGGAACTTACACTTGACAACGTCGAAACAGTCTTAGATGAAATGCGGCCTTACCTCATGTCTGATGGTGGTAATGTGGAAGTTGTTGAACTTGATGGTCCTATTGTTAAATTGCGGTTACAAGGTGCCTGCGGTTCTTGCCCCAGTTCTACAATGACCCTTAGAATGGGTCTGGAGCGCCGCCTGAAGGAAATGATTCCAGAAATTGCAGAAGTGGAGCAAGTGATGTAAAAGTGAGGAGTTAAGAGTTTTGTGTGATTAGTATTACATTAACTCTTAACTCTTTACTTTTAACTCTTCGCTGTTTTTATGCCTCATCCTTTATATGTCGCTTTCGTTTGGCACCAACATCAGCCACTGTATAAATCTCCGGGCAAAGGTTTATCACTTTCTCAAACCCAGTATTACCGCTTGCCTTGGGTTCGGTTACATGGTACTAAAGACTATTTAGATTTAGTGCTACTCCTAGAACAGTATCCCAAGTTACACCAAACGGTCAATTTGGTACCATCACTGATATTACAATTAGAAGATTACATCAACGGTACTGCCTTCGACCCGTATTTAGAAGTGAGTTTAACACCTTCCGAACAACTCACTCTCCAGCAACGGGAGTTTATCATACAACACTTTTTTGATGGCAATCACCACACCCTCATTGATCCCCATCCCCGTTATGCCCAGTTGTACCAACAGCAACAGGAGAAAGGGCAAGCTTGGTGTTTAGCGAATTGGGAATTACAGGATTACAGTGATTTATTAGCTTGGCACAACTTGGCATGGATTGACCCAATGTTTTGGGACGATCCGGAGATAGAAGCTTGGTTGAGACAAGATCGGGATTTTACTTTAAGCGATCGCCAGCGAATTTACTCCAAACAAAGAGAAATATTGGGGAGAATCCTTCCACAACACAAAAAAATGCAAGCCGCAGGACAGTTGGAAGTCATTACTTCTCCCTACACACATCCAATACTGCCGTTGCTGGCTGATACGAACTCCGGTCGGGTAGCAGTGCCAAATATGACATTACCCCAACAGCGGTTTCAGTGGGCAGAAGATATTCCCCGGCATTTGAGGAAAGCTTGGGATATGTATAAAGAGAGATTTCAACAAGAACCGAGAGGTTTGTGGCCCTCAGAACAGTCAGTGAGTCCTGAAATTATACCGTATATTATCAATCAGGGTTTTAAGTGGATTTGCTCAGATGAAGCGGTGCTGGGATGGACGCTGAAACGGTTTTTCCAACGTGATGGAGCAGGGAATGTCCAAGAACCAGAGGCATTGTACCGCCCGTACCGTTTGGAAACTCCAGAAGGTGATTTGGCGATAGTGTTTCGCGATCACAGGTTATCAGATTTGATTGGCTTTACTTATAGTTCCATGTCACCAAAACAAGCAGCAGCAGACTTGGTGGGGCACTTACAAGCGATCGCCCGGATGCACAGAGATCGTCAACCGGAACAGCCCTGGTTAGTGACGATCGCCTTGGATGGTGAAAATTGCTGGGAATATTATCCTCAAGATGGCAAACCCTTCTTAGAAACTTTATATCAAACCCTGAGTAACGAACCGCGACTGCAATTAGTCACCGTTTCCGAATTTCTAGAACAGTTTCCGCCTACAGCAACTATTCCTACACAAAAGTTGCACAGTGGTTCTTGGGTTGATGGCAGCTTCACGACTTGGATCGGCGATCCTGCTAAAAATCGAGCTTGGGACTATCTGACTCAAGCAAGAATCATGCTGGCAAATCACCCAGAAGCAACTGAAGAAAACAACCCAGAAGCATGGGAAGCTTTGTATGCAGCAGAAGGCTCAGACTGGTTCTGGTGGTTTGGTGAAGGACATTCTTCAAATCAGGATGCGATGTTCGATCAGTTGTTTCGAGAACATCTTTATGGAATTTACCATGCATTAAATGAACCCATACCTGCTTATCTCCGGCAAGCTGTGGAAATTAATCGGCCGCAGACAGATCAGCGTCCAGAGAGCTTTATTCATCCCATGATTGACGGTAGGGGAGACGAGCAAGACTGGTACAAAGCCGGACGCATAGAAATAGGTGGTGCAAGGGGAACGATGCACAGTAGTAGTGCCATCCAACGACTTTGGTACGGGGTGGATCATATCAATTTTTACTTACGAGTAGACTTTAAAGCAGGCATTCAACCAGGACGGGATTTACCAGCAGAGTTAAATTTATTGTGGTTCTATCCTAATCAAACAATGCACAATAGCCCAATTCCCTTAGGGAATGTACCTGATACTTCCCCAGTGAATTACCTGTTCCACCACTACTTAGAAATTAATTTGCTGACACAATCAATTCAGTTCCAAGAAGCTGGGGAAAATCATCAATGGTATCCGCGTGTCAGTCGTGCTCAAGTCGCTTTGAACAATTGTTTGGAACTAGCAGTGCCTTGGGCAGATTTACAAGTTCCCCCAGATTATCCAATCAGCTTAATCTTAGTACTTTCAGAAGAAGGGCGTTTCTGTCAATATCTACCAGAAGAGAGTTTCATTCCGATTGAAGTCCCGTAATTCAGGAAGTGGGAAGTAAGCACTGCGCCGTTGAGAGTAGTCTGAGCGGCGGCTTCCTGTGAGCATTTTGAGGGGTACACCTCGTCGTAGCATAGGACTGTGGTAGGCTCTGGGCAAAAAAACAGTAATAATACTAGCGATTGAGAAGATTTCTGGTTAAATTGAAAACATTATTGAACTACGCTTTCATTTCAATTAACCATACTTTTCCAATGAATTGTTTTTCTCAGAAAACATCCAATCCTAATGCAGAAATATTATTGCAAACTCAACTTAGTCAGTTATGCGGCTCTAAACGGTTATTTCGTGATCGCTACGCAATTCTGCAAGTTTTGGGCAGAGGTGGTTTTGGTATTACTTTCTTAGCACAAGATCTTGTACTACCTGGGACTCCACTATGTGTCATCAAACAGCTTTGTCCCAAGGCGACAAATACAAAAAGTTGGGAACGTGCCTGCGATCGCTTTCAAAAAGAGGCAAAAATCCTGGGGCAATTGGGTAGTCATTCTCAAATTCCCATGCTTTTGGACTACTTTGGAGTGAAAGGTAACTTTTATCTCGTTCAAGAATACGTGCGCGGTTCAACTTTATCACAGCAAGTTAAGCAAACAGGTGCAAAAAGTGAAGTCGCAGTAAAACAATTTTTGCAAGAACTGCTGTCAATATTACAATACGTTCACAAAAATCATGTCATTCATCGAGATATCAAGCCTCAGAACTTGCTACGGTGTGAAGATGATGGACGATTGGTACTGATTGATTTCGGTGCCGTTAAAGAGAAAGTACTGCATGCAAGTGACACAATGGAAACAACTGCGAGTACCAATTTTATAGGAACTTTGGGATTTGCACCACCAGAACAGTTTTCTCTGCGTCCGGTATTTGCAAGTGATATTTATGCAGTGGGAGTAACTTGTCTTTATCTGTTGACTGGAAAGATACCCATGGAATTTTATTATGACTCAAAGACAGGTGAGATCTACTGGCAAAAAGAGGTAGATATCAGTAATTCTTTTGCGCGAATTTTAGGCAAAATGCTGAAAACTGACTTGAACGATCGCTTCAACTCAGTTGATGATGTCATGTGGGCTTTGGGCATAGAATCGAATTTGCCTAGTTTGACTAACTGTTTAAGCGCCAAACGCCTTAAAGACGAAACGAAAAGTAGTGAGGAAATATCCCAAAATTATTTGTCTCCTGTGACACGAGCTGCAAACAGCATTAAGGAATGGAAAGCAAAAAATCAAGATCCTTTGTACCGAAAGTCGGGGAATAAAAGTCCAAAAAATTAAAAATACATTCATTAAAAACTCCATGAATGAATGTCTAACTTCACCTGGTAAAATCGAGTGGAGTTTGTTTATGGGTAATTACTGTGTTAGCAACGGTACTTTATGGTAAAGAGGATTTACGTTTAGAAGAAGTTGCTGAACCCACTCCTATGCCAGGTGAAGTGATCATAAAAGTGGGAGTAGCAACAACTTGCGGCACAGATTTAAAAGTGTGGCGTCGTGGGGGACATGCGAAAATGCTGCAACCTCCGACGTTATTCGGTCATGAGGGAGCTGGGCAGATTGTTGCTTTGGGGGAAGGTGTTACGGATTGGCAAGTAGGCGATCGCGTGGTCGCAAATAATTCTGCTCCTTGCACGAAATGCTTTTTTTGTCAACGTCAAGAATACTCTTTATGTCCAAATCTGACTTGGAATAATGGAACTTTTGCTCAATATCAAAAAATTCCCGCATCGATAGTGCAGCATAATATGTTATCGATTCCGGATGAGTTGCCAGATGAGTTAGCAGCAATGACTGAACCTTTAGCCTGCGTACTGCATGGAGTCGCACGTTCTAATGTCAAAGCGGGCGATCGCGTAGTAGTGTTGGGAGATGGCGCAATTGGGTTAATGTTTGTCGCAAAGTTGGCAGAAGACGCAACAACTGAAGTTTTGCTGTTTGGTGGTAATGATCAAAGATTAAAAATTGGGAAAAAACTGGGTGCGGCAGAAACTTTTAATTATCACCAACTTCCAGATATTTGTACTTGTGTGAAAGAACGCACACAAGGATGGGGTGCAGATGTTGTCATCGAAGCGACTGGTGTGCCAAGTGTTTGGGAAACGGCGATCGCTTGCGCTCGGGCTGGGGCAACTGTTAACTTATTCGGCGGTTGTCCACGGGATACAACAATTACTGTGAATACAGAACAGCTACATTACAATGAACTTACCTTAAAAGGGGTGTTTCACAACACTCCGGAATTCGTCCGCAAAGCACTCTCACTCATTGCCAGTCGAAAAATTCCTTTTGAGTTACTACTTAGCGAACGTCGCCCACTTGAAGATTTGGAACAAGTTTTTTGTGAAATGAAAGATCGTAAGGTCATCAAAGTAGCAATGATTCCATGACAAAAGAGGGCTATGATGCATACAAAAAAAGACGTTAAGTCATTTTCTATAAAACAGAGCTATACATCAAATATCCTCATCGGGCGAAAATAAAACAATAGCTTGGTTAGGTACTGATTGGCATAAGCTACTAAAGTTCGTTGTCAAGGAAATTGAATGAGTTGATTCTCCGGCTGTGAGTACCTGCTGTGCAGTATTGTGCATAATGCCGAACTCCATGACTATTACGGCAGGGTCAAAGCGATCACCCTCCAAGGGAAAAGGAAAGGGATTAGTTCAAGTTTATACCCAAACCGCCAAGGCGGTTGCTATATAAAAGTAAAAATATTTTGGAATGTACTTGGATGTGGGTTGCTATCGGGTTGAAATTTTGAAAAATATTCAGGGATTTTTCTAATTTATTATCGGTCGTAGTTATCCTAACGTCAATTCACACGACTGTATATCAACGACTAACCGACGGGTTGTTAACCATTGACGACCGAGTAAAACTTCTGTTAAATCTTTGCCAACATGTACAGGAATGTCAAACTCTTGACCATCAAATAGTACTTGACCAACATAGATTTCAAATTTTACATCTCCCCGTGCAGTTCGCATTGTTTGCTCTCGTAAACGCTCCCAACCAAGTGCATCTATATCTTGGTCATTAATCGCTAACCAATAAGAAAAACCTGTATCAAACATCCCATCAACAGGTATTTCTAATCCATCTGATGTTATTAAATTAATTTCAAAAATTAGTGCATCCTCATCACCAAAAAAACCGTAAATCGTCATATTGTGCCGCAAGCCCCAGACTCATTAATCCGAAAAGTATAGTGGATTTTGCCTGGATGCTGTTGGCGACACTGTAATGAAACTACTTCTAAATCATTATCAACAAAATATTCTCCACTATCCGGTTCAACAGCAACAAACCAGTTATAGTGAGTTTCAATTAATTCTGATTTGACTCGATCAAAAATAGGTTTACAACGTTGGTAAAAAGCCTCGCGTTCAACTTCACGTCGTGCTTTTTGTTCCTCATCCCACTGGATTTCAGGGAATATTCGTCCCCTGCGTGCGGTACGAGTAGGTTTGGTTTCAGTCATGGCTGATTATATTCTGATCGCGATACTTATATTTTGCCTCATCCACAACTTACCGACAATAATCTCAACCCTTCTTAGCAACCGCAAGTATTATTCTAATAATTTGATATATATTTATACATTTATAC
>JAQYWN010000496.1 GCA_029379265.1 Rhizonema sp. NSF051 | reverse complement strand
AAAATATACCATTTATCTTTTGAGTCACATGCATAATGCCCTCACCCCCAGCCCTTCTCCCAAGTTTGGGAGAGGCGTGCAATACAGGTAGGCAGTTCTTGGATTTGAACTAATTGTCCAATAAATCTTTCCTCCCCTGCTTAAGCGAATCTGATTGAGGCCGGGTGAGGGCAAGAGTGTATAAAATATAACTGATAAGAGGGATAGTATCAGCAATGGGGTGTAGTTTGCTAATGCATAGATGATCAATCAACGTCATAAAAGCAGGCTGATACTAATCCGCGTTCCAAAACGTAACTTTCACTCATCGGTATTCAAGATTCAGAAGTCGGCATAAATAAATGAAAGTTTGTAGTAAGGGCTTACTACGAGCAAAATTTATGAAATTTACATTTTTTCACATAATTAAGTTTTTTATCGGCGACTTACTTAGTATAATATTTTATAAAATTGTGACATTTTGGTTCGTAGTTGCGCTGTCTAGCCTGAAGGGGTACGCTCTTTGTGCAACTACGAACGGTAGACATGATTTTCCTAAGCATCACGAACTTGTGCAAGGAATGTACTTAGCCAAAGTAGCTTACAAAAAGAAAATTGGCATTGCTGAATAGAGGGTTGAATTTACATTTTCCCTGATGACTAAACAACAATTCTTTCCGCCTTTGCTACTTTTGCGTGAGGCTAGTTCAGACTTCAATGATGCAACACCGGAAAATTAGGTATGTGTTAACTAGAACCCGTAAAGAAGTACTATCAACCTTAAGTCGCGTCATAATAGAGAGGGCGACGATGAGTAAACTATCTAACAAATACCCTTGTTCCTACTGCCCTTAACTAACCCAAATGCTGCAAAACAACCGCTATCGAATTATTCGGACTTTAGGAAGCGGTGGATTTGGTGAAACATTTCTTGCCGAAGATAGCCAAATCCCATCACTTCGTCGCTGCGTTATTAAACAACTCAAGCCAATTCAAAACAATCCTCAGATTTATGAGTTGGTACAGCAGCGATTCAGGCGGGAAGCAGCGATTTTAGAAGAACTAGGTGATGGCAGCAGTCAGATTCCCCGATTATATGCCTATTTTTCGGAAAATAGTCTATTCTACTTGGTGCAAGAATATATTGAAGGACAAACTCTCACAGCAAAGATACAACAGCAAGGGTTCATGAGTGAGCATTCGGTTAAAGAACTCTTGAATAATATTTTGCCAGTTTTCGATTACGTTCATAGTAAAGGCATTGTCCATCGAGATATCAAACCAGATAACATTCTCATTCGCTTTGCTGATGGCAAGCCGATTCTAATTGACTTTGGTGCAGTGAAGGAAACATTAGGAACAATGTTGACTCCTTCAGGAAACTCTGCTAATTCAATTGTCATTGGCACACCAGGGTTTATGTCAAGCGAACAATCTGTCGGACGCCCGATGTTTGCCAGTGATATATATAGTTTAGGGTTAACCGCTATTTATTTGCTGACTGGCAAGTTGCCACAGGAATTAGGAAGCGATCCTGCTACGGGTAATATTTTATGGCGACAATTTGCCACGAATGTGTCTCCTAGTTTTGCCGCCGTGTTAGATAAAGCGATTCAATTCAATGCAGGCGATCGCTATGCCAGGGTTAGAGAAATGGTAGAGGCACTACAATCTCCAGCGCCATCTGCTTCTCCCACTATCCCTGATACCCAACCACCAACAATACCATCTCCCCCAACACCACAACAGACGATTCCCGTCAGCCCTAGATCCCCTCAACCTTCCCATTAAAACAATCAAGGTAGTGGGCATTCAGGAATCTTGATGGGTAGTTTAATTGCAGGCGGTTTGATTGGTGCTTCGATAATTATTGGTTTGACTCTCAGCAAATCACAGCAACCAGTTGGACAACAACTGGCACAGCAAAGAACCGCATCAAGCGAACCGACGACAACAAGTTCCAAAACAGTTCCGACTTTAGATTCTTCAAGAGAAGCACCTGTTGAACCTCAACTCACAGAGTCACCTGTGTCAAAGCAGATTCCGAACCCAACTTCAATCTCTCCGTCACTCCCAAAAGAGCCACCAGTTAATAAACCATTACCAGAACAAGCGGTGCGGAATTATTTTACAACGCTCAATCAAGGTAAGTATCAAGATGCATGGAATCAACTCTCTCCAAGCTTTCAAAAAAATAAAACTCTTCATCCCGATGGTTATGTTTCTTACATTGATTGGTGGGGTACGAAAGTTCGACAGATAGAAATTGATCAAGTGAGTTTAGTCGAGGCAGGTACAGAAAGAGCGACTGTAAAGGCTCAGTTAAGATATCTACTGAGAAATGGAAATGTCGTCCCTAGTAATCTGCGGGTTTCCTTATTATGGGATGCGGAACATAGCAGATGGGTTTTGGCTGATGCACAATAGCTTTTGACCGAAAATCAAATATTGGGACGCCTTTTTCCTCGCACGACGTGTCTTTTGAAAAAATATTTTTTCCTCTTCATAAATAAATTTAAGGGCTTCAACCCCGAGTGGCAGAGGGAAAACTAAATCTTCCCTTCTGCCCTCTGCCTTTCGTCGGTGAGGCGATCACTTTCCACAAATTTTTGGTGGTGTACATGCTACCGACTAGGTTTTTAGATAGCTTGAGCATCCCCCTTGTCGAAAATAATGCGCAACTACACCTCGGAGGGGGTAAAATCCAATAGCAGCGATCGCCTATGTAGTTTTCGCCTGCTTATTGTGGAGCTACAACCTATATAGCGATTGTGTTCAATGTAGATGCACATCCGAGAAGCTGTTCAATTGGAATCCAATTCTTCAATCAAGGAGGGAGACTACAAATGATTTCAATCAAATCTTTAGCAACTTTAACGCTTTGCATAATCTCAGCATTTGGCACTACAGTTGTTCTGAATACTCAACAGGCAAAAGCACAAAAAGTATGTTCAAATAGCAGTCTATATGGAGTCTATGAAGCCGAAGGTAATGGGTTTGTGAATAACACCGATCCTGCTGTTCAGACGGTTTTAAACACCTTCGATGGTAATGGAAAAATGACGGGTACTATTCTAGCTAGAAGTGTTGCTGGAAATGTGCGCACTAATGTAAGTATTCAAGCTACATACCAAGTGAATAGTGATTGTAGCTTTACTCTCAGCGTGACTAGAACCGATGGCACAACTGCTAATTATAACGGTGTGGTCTACGATAATGGTAACAAGTTCACTCAAACTCAAACCGATCCCGGTACGACTTTTAATGTAAGAGGTGAAAGACTTAACTCTTACTATCGATCTCGTTAAGACATTGAACGAGTTTTGCCAGTGCTGAGTTTTAGGGATTGGAGTGCGATCGCTCTTCGGGGCAATTTACGATAGATCTACAGTATTAGTACTATCGGAAATATTTGTAGCACTACATTTCACATATCTCGGCACCTAAGAGCATCACTAAAAGAAAATCGCCGATCCTGATGTTTTCCTCGCGCATTAGCAAAGCGAGTGAACAAATGCTTGAAGTGAACAAAAATCCCCGCGCATTCATTGTCTGGGGATTCTCTATCTTACTTTTTACTTTTATCTTTTTACCTTTTAAGGTATTCGCCAAAGTGTATTGAGTTTAGGAACCATGCCTGCCGATCCTCCGTCGCTCAGTCAAGTCTGTTTTATACCAGCCGGACAACAACCGGATATTTAAGAAATATGGCAGAATTTCTTAATGAATCCCCTTGCATGAGCGGTATGGGGAGTCTCAACATCTAAGATACATTAAAAGGGCGATGTCAATGACAAACGCCCTACTTTGTGACGCTCGTTCTTCGGAGATCGCTAACGCATTGAAAAGCTCATATCGCTTCGCGTTCCGTAGTCCTCAAAGGAGGAGCCTACATTACAGGTATCTGGTGTTAGAAAACCCTAGCAAGAGCGCTGCCTCACGGCTATGCGCCTACGTTGATAACGAAGCATGACAAAAACGTTACTGAACAATCGCTATCTAGTTATCCAAGTATTGGGTGTCGGAGGGTTTGGCGAAACCTTTTTGGCAGAAGATACCCATATGCCTTCTCGGCGTCGCTGTGTAATTAAACAACTCAAACCGATCGCCAACGATCCACAAACCTACCAAATCGTTCAACAGCGGTTTGAACGGGAAGCCGCAACTTTGGAGTATCTCGGTGAAGCTAGTGATCAAATTCCCAAACTCTATGCCTACTTTTCAGAAAATGGGCAGTTTTACCTTGTCCAAGAATGGATTCAAGGTTCGACATTAGGAGAGATTGTAGCAGCCAAAGGTATGACGAGCGAAACGACTGTTAGGGAAATTTTATTGAGTCTGCTGTCAGTCTTGAATTACATCCACAGCAAAGGCATCATTCATCGGGATATCAAACCTGATAATATCATTCTTCGCTCCTACGATAGCAAGCCAATTTTAATTGATTTTGGTGCCATCAAAGAAACAATGCGTTCTGTAGCGAATTTGCCAGGACACCGTACTCAATCGCTTGTGATTGGTACACCAGGGTATATGCCTAGCGAACAAGCTGTTGGACGCCCAGTCTACGCTACTGATATTTACAGTTTGGGGTTGACAGCAATTTATCTGCTGACTGGGAAACATCCACAAGAGCTACAAACCAACCCTCAGACTGGGGAAATACTTTGGCAGGAGCAGGTTACAAATATCTCTCCCAATTTGGCTATGGTGCTTAATCAAGCAATCAAGCCCCATGCCGGCGATCGCTACGCCACGGCTAGTAAAATGCTTTACGCCTTACAGTCTGCTCCCTCTACACTAAACGCGACAAAACCTACAGTAGCCTTATCTGCCAATATATCATCTCAGTATACCCAACCACTAGCTTCCCCGCAAAAAACTCCGATTATTTCTGCCTCTACTCCCGCAAACTGGCAAAAACCTGCTTGGATCGTTGGTAGTTTGGTTGTTGGTAGCTTGATTGGTGCGGCGGCGATCGCCAGTATTAACAGTCAGCCAGCGCCGGAAAAACCTATTGCGACATTGCCCACACGTATACCGTCCTCTGAATATAATACCACGAATTCAGTACCATCAACCGAAACACAGACTCCGATTAAACCAGCCACTTTACCTACAGTTTCAAGACTAAAACATCGCCGAAGAGCCACTCCCGCAGCTTCTCCATCCCCGATAGCACGTACTTCACAAGAGCCAGAACCACAAGAGTCAGAACCACAAGAGCCAGAAACACAAGAAGAACCTGTAATATTAGATACTCCTCTATTTTCAGAACCATCGGTTCCACCATTAGAACAAAGGAATCAGTTGCCTGCGTCTCCCACACCGTCCACACCGTTCACACCGTCTATTGCTCCCACACCATCCACTCCTCCCACACCGCACAACATCGAAAAGCCTCGCAAAGACATTAGCATACAGAACGTTCCAGCATTTCCTACAGGTACATCAAGAAACACTGTAGAAGCTACTCTTGGCAAGCCAGCCAGAGATTTAAGAGGAGCTTGGCGTAATACCCGTGCTGTCACTTATCAATTAGTACCAAATCAAATCGACTTGGGCTATTTATTTGATCGTAATTCTGGAACCCTTCGCCAAACTGAAGTTGCTTTTGCTCAATCAGTGAATCCGCAAGTGATGCAGACAACAGTAGAACAAATGTTAGGCGGTGAAACTACTGAAGAAATTCAGGAAGGATTACAGCAAGTGCAACAGCGTCAGTCAGATAATTTTAGCTTTACTAAAGGTTCACTAAAAGGTCAGATTGTCCGTCAGGAATGTGACTTAATTTACATTAGTATCTGGGATTCTGACTTGCATGATTTTGTCAGTCCGTCTCAAGACAGAAAGTGTTGAATCTGAGCAAATCAAAACTCCCAATAGCTAATAGAACACTGGCTATTAGCTAAGGGCGAGAGCATGAAATAGGATCGCTACCTGCTACAGGCGGAAATCGATGGAAGCATTCTAAGCGTGAGCTAGGAAGAGTTTGTAACTCGTGTTGCTCTTGCTCATAGTGCTTTTGAGTACCATTCAGTTTTCCTTCTAATTGCTGTATCTGTTGCTTTTGCAGGAACCTGTCTAATTGTTGATGAGTATCTGGGGAAACCAAAGGTGGATTGGACAGAGTTTGAGGAGTGATTTCAAGATGAGCAGCAATAATTAAGTGTAGCATAAAAGTTTTAGTAATCTCTTTTACATAAAGGTAGCCTTGTTACTATCATTACAAGCAAATCGTTCGCTGTTTACGTTTCCGAATGATTTGCTCAAACCCATGCCGATACTAGGTTTTACTTGCAGCTTTTATTGGATTTAATTGTAGCCGCATACTTAAATACTGAGAC